>NZ_JBHFKT010000092.1:0-3134 GCF_042879335.1 Photorhabdus sp. RM96S
CCGGAGGATGCAGCCAGTTCAGCGTGGCGTCTGAGATAAAGGGGCTCATATCAGAGAAAGACAGGTTTTGCAGGACCGGCAGGCGGTCAAGAAAGGCCCGGAGTTCATCGCGGATAGCGTCAGCCACGGCGTGGTAACCCAGTTTGCCGGCGGCCTGTGCCGCGATAGCGGGCCCGTCCAGCCAGTAAGGGGCCAGGGTCAGACTCTGTTCTATCTCTATTTATTCTCTATTCTTCAAAAGAATAGGATTGAAAATAACTCATGCCTTTTTGTCTTTCTTTATACCGCACGGCATAATTTCTTTTTTAAATATAGAAAATATTTCTTCTAATTTAGCGTTTTGATTAAAATAAATATCGATAAATGCTTATCATATTTAACCTGTCATTACATTCGTTATTTACTTCATTTAGAAAGTTATCGTATTCTATGTTATCAACTAACCCTTGTTTCTTTCTTATAAGATATTATTTTCTTTTTCTCATCTTTTTTTAACTTGATCCTGGGTGAATATTTTACTCTATCAAGGATATCCTTTTCTGCTTTTTATAATCATCATGAAGATAAAACTCGGATATCCGATCAGAGAAAAATTTACTCCAAGATATATAGTTACCTGGTATGTCTTGATCGAAAAGAAGTTTTAATGCCCTATCTTTATTATCAATAACTTCATATTCATTAAATTCTTCAATAGAACTGGATGAAAAATCCGAACGTTTAAAAAATTCAACAGGTTCCATATAAAAACTTATTATCTCATCCATATTAAATTATCCTAAAATTTTACTCCAGAGATCAAAGATGCTTTGTCTGACTTTTTAATTTACGTCTTTCCCCTGAATATTAGTGTTATACCTATCTTTGGATCTAATAATATTACCATTCCCCATATCTTTTTTAGTTATATTTTGGATGTTAGCTATTTGTTTCGATATGGCATCAGTTGATTGATTTAAATTTATTTTATCCAGAGCATTTCTTATTGTATTAGCATATCCGTGATGATTACCTTGATGCCTTGCCATTGCACTAACCCGTCGGCGTGGCATGGGTATTCACCACGGTAAGAAAGAAGCCAGCCGGAAGCGATTCCGGTTTTTTACTGTTTCAGAGAGAAAATAGAATAAAATATCTAAAATATTGACTATGTATATATTTACTATGAATCTTATATTTTTCTGTATTATTCCTTTGTTTATCTTCTTATTTATTTTATATTTTTGTGATTTTAAATTATATATTTAATATATAAAGTCAACCCTGTAAAATATTTATTTTAAGTAAATAACAAACCGGAAAGATCACTGGAGTATTTCCGGTTTTTTGTTATTTATTGGAATGATCAACAATAAATTAAAATGTTAATCCCATCTTTCATCTATATATGGAGTAATACCATCTATTGTTAAAAAATCCGCATTACATAACAAATAAAAATTCTTATTGGTTATTTCAATAGATGTAGAATCATGGGTGCTACTAATTTGTGGAGAACAAATAAAACCCACTTTATTTCCTTTGCTTTCAAATGAATTTATATTAGACATACTTAAAACTAAACTCATCGCATTAAATCCTTTATCATCCCACTTTTTAGGATATACGGAAGGGATTTTTTACATATAAAATAAAGTTGTAAAGATGAATAATGATGAAAAGTATAACTAATGAGTTCGACTTTGCTTATATCAAACTCATTATTAAACATATATTTTATTTGCTCATTTCTTATCGCATTACTAAACCACATAATCACATCCCTAAAGGAAAATTATAATGTCCATGAGTGTCTGGAACACTTCCCGTATCTAATATTTTTCCGGTTACTTTATCAACTGGTCTAACATTAAAATGGGGTTCTGCTCCATGTAAAGGCGTTGCCTTTGCATGCCCTAAACTGTGTTCTTGAATAATTACGACAGAACCTTGCTTATCCCTATAGTGATATTGTCGGGTTTGAACTGGGACACCTTTAGCATTATGAACATTACCTCCGTATCCATCCCCTAAATCTACCGATATTCCTTTGTCCATATTGGCTTACCATTATTGCCAATTATTGTTTCATTATTTGAATCAGTCATACGAACATGCCTATACTGACTTTCAAAACCAGTTTTTGGATCAAATATTTTATCAGGCTGTTGATTCATTGGTATTCCCGCGTCTCTTTTTGCTGTTCTAAAAGCCGCATTCCTTGAACCAAATTTAGTAGGACATTCTGCCAGCCCGTAAGGGTCAACAAAGTTGACCGGATTATGGACGTACGAATACGGATTAAAACCCGCAAGTAATCCTATTGGATATTCGCCACGGTAGATATCATCAGAAGGCCGGAAGATCACGCGGATCTTTCCGGCTTTTCATATTACTACATTGATATATCAAATATGTGTAATTCGTATTCATCCTCACTCATATCGATAACTCTCATTGGATTAAGTGATAGGACATTAATATCAAATGTATGATGCAATAAAAAATGACTAGATAAAAAATCATGTAGATCAATAATGTTGAATGATATTATTATCCTTCCTTCAAAAAACATATAGTAATTATTATTCTCACCTATACTATATTTATTTTTGATTGCATATATGAATAAACATCCTCCTTATTAACAGGAAGAGCCAACTTGCATTCCGGCATCTCATTTCTTTTCAAAATACCGTCATACATATTCTTATGCCATTGAAATTCATCGTTATTTGCAAAATATATCGATGTATTTTCAATCCCTCTAATGCTATCGATATATTTCTTTGCTCTTAGTAAAAGCAATTTTTCTTCAAGTTTTTTATTCATAATAAATATGGTGATCGTTGGTTTTAGGGTCTGTTATTATATTTTTCATCCAACATTATGATTTTTTCAAATATTCCTCCATACATCATTAAATCAGAATTATAAAAATGACAGAGGAATATAATCGTACCATTATTTAATACATTTCATTGGGGTTACGGCAATTTTCTTTTTACCCTTTTCTTGCTGCTCTCAATGTCATATCTATAATCTATACCCGTAATCATTGAAGATGCTTGATTTTATCCGAAATGGAGATCATTATCCTCGCTATGAAAATATTTATTACATCAGAACAAAAAATCAAACTTGAACGTCTTCAC
>NZ_JBHFKT010000093.1:0-3091 GCF_042879335.1 Photorhabdus sp. RM96S
GCTCTTTAACAATCTGGAACAAGCTGAAAAATTGAAATTCTCACTGATATCCTTGGGATATGAGTGAAGAGTCTCTCAAGCTGAACAATTCGAGACACTTTCGGGTTGTGAGGTTAAGCGACGAAGCGTACACGGTGGATGCCTAGGCAGTCAGAGGCGATGAAGGACGTGCTAATCTGCGAAAAGCGTCGGTAAGCTGATATGAAGCGTAATAGCCGGCGATGTCCGAATGGGGAAACCCAGTGCAATGCGTTGCACTATCATTAACTGAATTCATAGGTTAATGAGGCGAACCGGGGGAACTGAAACATCTCAGTACCCCGAGGAAAAGAAATCAACCGAGATTCCCCCAGTAGCGGCGAGCGAACGGGGAGGAGCCCAGAACCTGCATCAGCTCGGGCATCAGAGGAACGGTCTGGAAAGGCCGGCGAGAGAGGGTGACAGCCCCGTACTCGAAGATGACCGGGTTGTGAGTTCGAAGAGTAAGGCGGGACACGAGAAATCCTGTCTGAAGGTGGGGGGACCATCCTCCAAGGCTAAATACTCCTGACTGACCGATAGTGAACCAGTACCGTGAGGGAAAGGCGAAAAGAACCCCGGCGAGGGGAGTGAAAGAGAACCTGAAACCGTGTACGTACAAGCAGTGGGAGCCCCACCACCAAAGCGTTTCGCTTTGCGTGGTGTACAAAATGCGTAACGGCATCACAGCGGCACGGTTGGCGGAGCGACAGCGACGCCCAACACAAAAAACAAGCCGTGGAGCGTTTTGGGGTGGGGTGACTGCGTACCTTTTGTATAATGGGTCAGCGACTTATATTCTGTAGCGAGGTTAACCGCATAGGGGAGCCGTAGGGAAACCGAGTCTTAACTGGGCGAATGAGTTGCAGGGTATAGACCCGAAACCCGGTGAGCTAGCCATGGGCAGGTTGAAGGTTGGGTAACACTAACTGGAGGACCGAACCGACTAATGTTGAAAAATTAGCGGATGACCTGTGGCTGGGGGTGAAAGGCCAATCAAACCGGGAGATAGCTGGTTCTCCCCGAAAGCTATTTAGGTAGCGCCTCGTGAATTCATCTTCGGGGGTAGAGCACTGTTTCGGCTAGGGGGCCATCCCGGCTTACCAACCCGATGCAAACTGCGAATACCGAAGAATGGTATCACGGGAGACACACGGCGGGTGCTAACGTCCGTCGTGAAGAGGGAAACAACCCAGACCGCCAGCTAAGGTCCCGAAGTCATGGTTAAGTGGGAAACGATGTGGGAAGGCCCAGACAGCCAGGATGTTGGCTTAGAAGCAGCCATCATTGAAAGAAAGCGTAATAGCTCACTGGTCGAGTCGGCCTGCGCGGAAGATGTAACGGGGCTAAACCATGCACCGAAGCTGCGGCAGTGACGTTAAGGCGTTGCTGGGTAGGGGAGCGTTCTGTAAGCTGTTGAAGGTGGTGCCGTGAGGGCTGCTGGAGGTATCAGAAGTGCGAATGCTGACATAAGTAACGATAAAGCGGGTGAAAAACCCGCTCGCCGGAAGACCAAGGGTTCCTGTCCAACGTTAATCGGGGCAGGGTGAGTCGACCCCTAAGGTGAGGCCGAACGGCGTAGCTGATGGGAAACAGGTTAATATTCCTGTACTGAATGCGACTGCGAAGGGGGGACGGAGAAGGCTAGGCCATCCGGGCGACGGTTGTCCCGGTTTAAGCGTGTAGGTGGGAGGGGCAGGTAAATCCGCTCTTCCGTGAACACTGAGGCGTGATGACGAGCCGCTACGGCGGTGAAGTGGTTGATGCCCGGCTTCCAGGAAAAGCCTCTAAGCCTCAGGTCGTATTGAATCGTACCCCAAACCGACACAGGTGGTCAGGTAGAGAATACTCAGGCGCTTGAGAGAACTCGGGTGAAGGAACTAGGCAAAATGGTGCCGTAACTTCGGGAGAAGGCACGCTGGCGTTAGGTGAAGGGAGAAACACCCGGAGCCGAGGCCAGTCGCAGAGACCAGCTGGCTGCAACTGTTTATTAAAAACACAGCACTGTGCCAACACGTAAGTGGACGTATACGGTGTGACGCCTGCCCGGTGCTGGAAGGTTAATTGATGGGGTTAGCCGCGAGGCGAGGCTCTTGATAGAAGCCCCAGTAAACGGCGGCCGTAACTATAACGGTCCTAAGGTAGCGAAATTCCTTGTCGGGTAAGTTCCGACCTGCACGAATGGCGTAATGATGGCCAGGCTGTCTCCACCCGAGACTCAGTGAAATTGAACTCGCTGTGAAGATGCAGTGTACCCGCGGCAAGACGGAAAGACCCCGTGAACCTTTACTATAGCTTGACACTGAACATGGAGCCTTGATGTGTAGGATAGGTGGGAGGCTGAGAAGCGTGGACGCCAGTCTGCGCGGAGCCATCCTTGAAATACCACCCTTGAATGCTCGATGTTCTCACTTAGGCCCGTTATCCGGGCTGAGGACAGTGTCTGGCGGGTAGTTTGACTGGGGCGGTCTCCTCCCAAAGCGTAACGGAGGAGCACGAAGGTTGGCTAATCACGGTCGGACATCGTGAGGTTAGTGCAAAGGCATAAGCCAGCTTAACTGCGAGAGTGACGGTTCGAGCAGGTACGAAAGTAGGTCTTAGTGATCCGGTGGTTCTGCATGGAAGGGCCATCGCTCAACGGATAAAAGGTACTCCGGGGATAACAGGCTGATACCGCCCAAGAGTTCATATCGACGGCGGTGTTTGGCACCTCGATGTCGGCTCATCACATCCTGGGGCTGAAGTAGGTCCCAAGGGTATGGCTGTTCGCCATTTAAAGTGGTACGCGAGCTGGGTTTAGAACGTCGTGAGACAGTTCGGTCCCTATCTGCCGTGGGCGCAGGAAGATTGAAAGGGGCTGCTCCTAGTACGAGAGGACCGGAGTGGACGCACCGCTGGTGTACGGGTTGTCATGCCAATGGCATTGCCCGGTAGCTAAGTGCGGGAGAGATAACCGCTGAAAGCATCTAAGCGGGAAACTTGCCTTGAGATGAGTCTTCCCTTGACTTGAGGTCACGGAAGGAACGTTTAAGACGAAGACGTGGATAGGCTGGGTGTGTAAGCGCAGCGATGC
>NZ_JBHFKT010000094.1:0-3062 GCF_042879335.1 Photorhabdus sp. RM96S
AACCAATCTCCAGCATAAAATCTTAGCCATTGCCGAAGAGGAAGGGGTGCGGCAGGCCGCCTATGCGCTTAAGCTGTTGCAAAGCGACGGCGAACTGACCATTGCCAGCACTGGTAAAGACGATGCCAGCGGTAATCTGGTCACCAAACAGTACACAGTGAAAGGACCGGTGATGCTGATGTTCACCACCACCGCGATTGATGTCGATGAAGAGCTGTTAAACCGTTGTTTAGTCCTGACCGTGAACGAATCGCGGGAACAGACCGAAGCTATCCATGCCTTGCAACGTCATAAGCAGACCCTTGAAGGTTTACTGGCGGAAAATGAGAAGACCTATATCACCGAACTACATCAAAACGCCCAGCGGCTGTTGCGCCCGCTCAATGTGGTTAACCCTTATGCTTCACAGTTAACGTTCATGAGCGATAAAACCCGTACCCGCCGCGACCACATGAAATATCTCACCCTGATACAAAGTATCGCCCTGCTGCATCAGCACCAGCGCGAGGTGAAGACCGCGGAACACCGGGGCAAACGGCTTGAATATATCGAAGTCGCCAAAGAAGATATCCGCCTGGCGAACCGGCTGGCCCACGAGATATTAGGCCGCACACTGGATGAGATGCCGCCGCAGACGCGCAGGCTGTTGCTGCTGATACAAAACTGGGTCAGGGAAAGCAGGCAGCCGCGTCATGAAATGTTGTTTACCCGCAAAATGTTGCGTGATGCGGTGCAGTGGGGCGATACCCAGCTGAAAATCCATCTCTCACGGCTGGTTGAAATGGAGTACCTGCTGTTGCACCGGCGCGGGCTGACGTTCATCTACGAACTGCTGTTCGACGGGGAAGACAGCGACGCCGCGCACCTGAGCGGGCTGATAGCGCCCTGAATGGCGCAGTATGAAATCGCCCGGTCGGGGTAAGAGGTTAAGAGGTCGCCTGCTGGTCGGTATCAGGTCGGCAAGAGGTCGGGTTAAAAATATCAGCGCAAAGTCAGATGCAACAAGGCTTCACAGCAAAGCGGGCGGGTTAAGCAAAAAATTACTGTTCCGGCAGGACAGGATAAAAAAACCGTAGCATACCGACAGAACCCCCATTAAGAGGCAGACAATGGAAACACAACCTGTTTTTACCCTTGCGACCTTACGCCAGCAGCTTGAGGCGTATCTGGAAATCCAGACCACCAGCGGGCACAGCACCCGAACGCCGGAAACCTATCGGGAATGGTTAACGCCGTTCGTCGACTGGTGCGAGATGCGGGCAGTCTACCATGCGCCGCAGGTCTCCCTACCGTTGCTGGAGAGCTGGCAGCGTTATCTGCGCCGTTACCGCAAGGCAGACGGACAGCATTACGGCAATAACAGCCAGTTACAACGGCTCCGCGCCTTACGGGGGTGGTTCCGCTGGTTATTGCAGCGCCACCATATCCTGTATAACCCGACAGAAATGCTGATACTGCCGAAAGAGGAGCAGCGGCTGCCCGCGCAGGTACTGAGTGACGCGGAGACTGAACATGTGCTGACCAGCCTCGACACGCAGACGCCCCTCGGCCTGCGTAACCGCGCCATGCTGGAAGTATTCTGGAATACCGGTATCCGGCGCACAGAACTGATTAATCTGAGACTCGGCGACATAGACCGCCATCGCGGGGTGGTGGTGGTGCGACAGGGAAAAAACGGACATGACCGGGTAGTGCCGATAGGGGAACGGGCGCTGGCGTGGCTGGAGCGGTATCTGGCCAGCGTGCGCCCGCAACTGTCTTATCGGCATGACAGCGGGCATGTGTTTATCACCGTCAGAGGCAAACCGCTGGCACGCAACACCTTAACGCAAATCGCAGGGCGAACCATCCGGGAGCAGGCAAAACTCGACAAACCGGGGTCCTGCCACGTGTTCCGGCACTCAATGGCGACGCAGATGCTGGAAAACGGCGCGGACACGCGGCACATCCAGGCGATACTGGGGCATAAAAAGCTGGAGACCACGCAAATTTACACGCGGGTTGCCATCGGACACCTTAAAGAAGTTCATCAACAAACCCACCCGGCAGAGCGGAAACCGAAGAAAAAGCAGACAACGCTGCCAGACGACAAACAGGCGAATAGTGACAAGCTGGACAGCCCGAAGCCGATCTGAACGCGCTGTGTTGTCGGACAATCTTAATGTTAGCCGCTTCCCTGTGAGCGTGTGGAGTGCAGTGAAAGGCAGACTGAGCGCGTCCCTGCGCACAGACTGCCTGCCGACCTTCGGCGTGCCGGCGGTAAATGGTGGCCGCCCGGCATTAAGCCGTCGCGTCCTCTGTCAGCACCGTTGCCGGTCAGCCCCCAATGAACATAATGTGGCATTACGCGAAAGCGGGCCTGGACAGCCCGCCAACGCGCAACGGCACATTATGTCGGCGCCGCCCACCCAAGGGCGCTGCGCGGTCACCTCAGCCCCGGTGCGCGGCTGGCCGCCGGGTGGGGCCTCTTAGTCCCCGTGGCGCACCGGGCTGCGCCCGCTGCTGTCAGCCGCAGTGCTAAAACCGGCCGCCGCAGTCGCCGCCGTCCGTGGCGGCTCCGGTGTCAACATCCGCCTTAAGCCGCTGCCGGTCAGACCGTCAAGGTCAACAACCCTGAAGGCAGGCCAGCGAGCTGGCCGCAATTTATTGCCCCCACCCCAACCCCGCTGCACTGGCTGCGCCCGGCTCGCAGTCGCAGACGCCTTGCTCGTCTCCGTACTCGCCATCTCCGCCCCGTCCGCCCCCGCGGGCGGGGGCTCCCCGCTGAAACCTGTCGATAAGCGGGCTTCGCCAGCCCGCGCCCGGCCAACCCGCGTCAGCGGCGCAGACAAGCTGCACCGCCGCCACGGGTTCCCAATAAAACCCGGTTCCGGCAGGCAAAGCGGGCCGAAACCCGGCGCTGACGTCGGGGGAAAAATGCGCTAACATCGGGAAAGTGCTCGTCGGGGCGAGTTGGCATGTTCTTTAACAGGGCGGGAAAAAGCGGCGGAGAAAAAGGCGGCTAAATCAAGGGGAAAAGTCCGCTAAACTGTATGATGGCGTCGGGATAGTCCCTAAGATCC
>NZ_JBHFKT010000095.1:0-2837 GCF_042879335.1 Photorhabdus sp. RM96S
AGCCAAAGGAGACGCCAGTGTTATCCTCAACGAAGTCAACAGCCATGACCGCAGTCACCTCAATGGCTGGATTGAAGTGGCCGGGCATAAAGCCGAGGTGATTATTGCCAACCCGGCGGGCATCACCTGTAACGGTTGCGGGTTCATTAACTCACATCGCACTACGCTCACCACCGGACAGGCGCTGATGGAACAGGGTCGGTTGAAAGGGTTTGACGTCAATCAGGGGGAAGTGCGGATTGACGGGCACGGCATGGACAGCACACAGCAAAGTTACACCGATATTATCGCCCGCTCCGTGGCGATTAACGCCAAATTACACGCGCAAGACCTGAAAGTGACCGCCGGGCGCAATATTGTCGATGCGGCGCATCAGCAAATTAAGAAAAAATCGGTTGACGATGAAAAGCACCCGGCGTTTGCGTTGGATGTGGCGGCACTGGGCGGCATGTATGCCCATAAAATCAGGCTGATAGGCACCGAAGCGGGGGTGGGCGTGCATAATGCCGGCAATATCGGCGCGTCTGCCGGCGAGGTCCATATCACCGCCGATGGCCGGATAGAGAACCGCGGCACCCTCAGCAGCCGCGACGCCCTGCAATTAACGGCTTCCTCGGGTATCTCGAACACGGGTAAATTGTTGTCACAATCGGCGGTGAATTTACAGGCGGGCGGCGCGTTAGATAATCAGGGCCGGGTGGAATCCCGCGGCGATACCACGGTCAACGCGGGCACAATACACAGCAGCCATGACAGCGTATGGGCCGCGGGGCTGGATGATAACGGCAACACTACCCGCCCCGGTTCATTGACCCTGACCGCACAGCACGTTCAGGCCAAGGGCAAAAATCTGGCCACCGATACGCTGGCTATCCACAGCCAACAGATTGACCTGAGCGACAGCCAGACCGCAGCCAGCCAGATTCAACTCACCGCCAGTCAAGCGGGGATCAGTACCGCTCGCGCTACCGTCAACGCCGACCGTTTGACGGCGAAAACGCCGGGCCAGTTTAACAACGACGGCGGCCAGTTAGTGGCGAAGGAAATCCACCTGACGACCCCGGATTTATCCAACCAGCAGGGAAAAATTAACCAGACCGGGACCGGTGAACTGGCGCTCCATACCCGCACCCTGAATAACCGTGAGGGGACAGTGTTCAATCAGGGGAAATTGACCCTCACCACTGACCGGCTTAACAACCGTCAGGGCAATATTGCCAGTCAGGGCGAGGACCTGCATCTCACCGCGCATCAGGCCGATAACACTCAGGGCACCGTGCAACTGGCGGGCAACGGGAAACTGTCGCTCAATACCCAACGGTGGCTGGGTGATAAGGGCAAACTACTGACCAATGGCGCCCTGACGATACAGGCCGGTGAACTGCAACTCAACCACGCCGAAACTCAGGCCGGGCAGATAACCGTCAACGCTGACACCCTCAGTCATCAAGGCGGCGTGATGCAACAACAGGGCAAAGATACCCTGTCCCTCACCACCCGGATGCTGGATAACCAGCACGGCACCATTGCGGGCAACGGTAATCTGAACCTTAAGGCGACGACCGTCGATAATCATCACGGCAACATCGTGGCCGCCGAAAAAGGCTCGCTGACACTGGCGGTCAAAGACACGCTGGATAATCAGTCAGGTCGGCTGGAAGCGGGCCACGCGCTCCAACTGAGCGCCACTCAACTGGATAATCGCCGGGGGAGCATCGTGGCAACCGGGGACAGCGCCACCCTCACCGTTGGCAAAACTATTCAAAACGTTAACGGTCATCTTGAAGCCAAAACCCGACTGACCACCACCAGTCAGACCCTGGATAACACGCAGGGGATGTTGCTGGCACAAAACATTGACAGCCAGACCACAGGCCATCCCTTCACCAATACCGCGGGGCAGGTGATAGCCGAAGACACGCTGACGGTCAACAGTGGCGAACTGGATAACACCGCAGGGTTGTTACAGGCTGGCCGCGAGATGACCGTTGATACCCACGGCCACCGATTCACCAATACCCGCAATGCCGACCAAAAAGCAGGCCGGTTATTGAGTGACGGACACTTAACTTTGCGCACCGGCGATATCAATAACACCGGTGGCATGATAGTGGCGGACGGCGAAACTGCGCTGACCAGCACTGCACTCAATAATACTCAGGGCCAGATAGCCGGAAATAGCGGGCTGGACATTCACAGCCGACAACTGACCAACCGCGAGGGCACCTTACAATCCGCTGACGCCCTGACTCTGGACACTGACGGGCAGTTACTGGATAACCAGCAGGGCCATATTCTCGGTGATGGCAAGACGACCCTCACCAGTGGCCCGCTGGACAATCGCCACGGTCATCTGCAAGGCGGACAGTTGGCTATCGATACCCGACACGCCGCGCTGGATAACCGGGACGGCAAATTGTTATCTACGGACACCTTAACCCTGAATACTCACCAGCTCGATAATCGTCACGGGCAGGCGCAGGCGGTGGGCGACACCACACTCAATGTTGACACCCAAACCGATAACACCGGCGGCCTTATCCGTGGCGGTCAGCAATTGACCCTGAACACCGCTCGCTTGATTAACCGGAAAACAGCGCAGGTTGATAACGGAGTGGAAGCGCAAAACCTGACGGTCAACGCTCAACAGGTGGACAATACCCAGGGCGCTTTACGGGCGGCCAATCACCTGCAAGCTCAGGTGAGTCACACGCTGGAGAATGCTGAGGGGTTAATCTCCGCGGGCAAACAGCTTACCGTAGACGACGAGACCCGTCCTACGTCTCTGGTGATTAACAACCGGCAAGGCACGCTGATTGCCGGGGAGCACGCCACGA
>NZ_JBHFKT010000096.1:0-2798 GCF_042879335.1 Photorhabdus sp. RM96S
TTAAAGCGAAGCGTAGACGAATATGGATGAAAACCCAATTTTTGGAGCGAGTATTACAGGCGGGTTTTGCTAATGTGAGTGATATTTAATCATTCATGCGGTTGCCCTGATTATTCTGATGATTTTCCCCGGGAGTTGATGTAGACACATCAATGATGATTGAATTAACTCCTGCGAGGTGTAAACAACATTTCAACCAGACCAGCTCGTCCAGTTTTGTGTCTGCTGTGCCAACGACAACCACAAATCGCGTCATAGTGTTCACCCCATGTGGCATACTTAGTTCAAAGACTAATGTAAACCTATTGTAATATTTTACAACATGCAAGTTATTTTTTATCATTAGTGATATTTATTACTGTTAATGCTATACGGTTAAAATTTTAAGGGGGTTAAATGATTCTGTTTGATGAAGAAAATCTGTCGCCAGTCCGGCGTCGTACCCTGGAACGTATCACTCATTCAGCTCTGAAGTTATATCGTGAAAAAAAATTTCCGTCTCCTGAAGAGATTGCTAATGAAGCTGAATATGCGAAGGCCACGTTGCGCAGCTACTTTTCAACTCACAGTGATTTTGTCGAATATGTTGTAAAACAAGTCATTGGATCATTCGTTATCCCCCCGATGGGCAATGATGCAGAAGAAAATATTGAGAAGTTATTGGGATGGGGTTATGAAGAAATAGAAGCCAATGAGGCATTGATGAGGGATGCCTTACGCATTTCTCAGTTACGCTGGCAGGAATCTTTATCCGGTGAAGATAACCACAAACGACCTGTTTTGAAGAAAAAAAGTAACCGTAAAGAGACACTTTCTACGGCGTTAGCGCCTCTAAAAGGTCAGCTTAAAGATGACACAATACATAAGATTATTATGTTGATTTCAGTTTTATATGGTACAGAGGCTATGACTATTCTGAAAGATACTTTTGGGTTAGAAAATGATGAAATCATCAACTTAACGAGTTGGGCTGCAAAGTTGATTGTTCGGCAGGTCATTAATGAGGAGCTAAAATAATCCGAAGGCCATTTTTTAACACAAAGGGTAAAGAAACTGGGCACGAGGCCCGGTAAAAGTTTCTTTTGGTGTATGGGCCTGTACATTTTGTGAGTGGTGTATTAGTTCAGATTAGATCTGATACTTCGATTTGAAAAGAAGAGAGTTACCCGCTTTGATTAAAGGTGCTGAATCTTAAATCAAAGCGGGTCTTCTCAATCGGTCGCGGTAGGAATAGCCGTTACCAGCTCCCCCCTGCCGTGACCGATTTTTTAGCCTGATAAGCCACTTTTCCCGGACGTAGTGAACTGCCCCTTTTAAATGTCGGATGATTGTCTAACATTTTGGGGGCAGTTCATAAATCCGGGATCTTTATTAGTGTAGTATATGGGTGAAAAGATCATCAATATCAATCAAGTATCGCCATTTTCCCTTATTTGTATATAAGGATAATTCATAATTTTCACCTGATTTTCCAATATATATTTCAGGGAAATTAACACCTCGTGCAGCGAATTTAAAACAATGGCTTGCTCGATACTCGAACATCATATCTATAAAACTTTCATTATCCACATCTATTTTTTCGTAAAATTCATGTATGTAATAAGCAATAGAGTCAATGCTACAATTATGATCAGGTAGATCAACATAGCGGATATTAGATTCATTATCTTTCATCCATAAAATAAACTCAGACACATTGACTTTCCCATGAAAAATAGAAAAATTTTCTTTATCTTTATATAAAAGAAGGTTAATAAGATTACCTTCATCATATGATGATATTTCATCTAACAATACAATTCTTAATTTATACATCATCATTTTCCTTTAATCATTTTATTATACTCAGACTTACTGATATCACCTCTAGAGAGAAATTCTCGTAGTACTTTCGGAGGGGCTTCGTTGCCAGGTATTGGATAACCATGCCAACCACCGGCATTGTCTGGCTGAAACTCATATAATTTTCCGTCAGCTATACCATAACGTTGCTTTCCACCTTGAATAGAATTATTCAAAACTTCTTGGGCTTTTGAATTAGTTAAATCCATTGGAGTACCCCAACCTCCAGGAGCATGTTTAGGGCTAGGGACGTATTCATTACTATCAGATAAATAGATTAGCTCATCTTTCGTTGGCCCATCAGGAATTGGTGTCACTGTCGTATTACCACCTACATCCGGCTTACCTTCCGTATTGCCGGTATGATTAGGGTATTTCCTTATATCACCGGATTGATCACCGCCGGTATGTGTTGGTAGGTCAGTTGGATTAGCAACTTGAGTGTATTTATCCTGAAGTGTATTTAGGTAACTCTGTGTGATTTCATCATTTCCCATCATCTGAAGCATAATCAGATGGTCTAAGTCTTCTGAAGAAATCTTATCAGCGATTTCCTTTGCCACTATTCCGGTTATACCCGCCTTAACGCCTATCTCCAGGACTTTTTCTGCCACTTTGGCTCGACACGGAGCAGCTATTGCACACCCTTCTGTTACCAGTTTTCCCAGGAAATTATTATCCGTAACAACCCATTCCATTGCGAAGTTGATTACCGAACACCTATTTTCCCTGCACACTCAGTCGGTTACAACCCGTTTTTTCCGATGTGCGTTCACCGCCGAACCCAAAACCCCCTGACGCGCTTTTCGCCCCTGAACGCCGGTTTTTCCCGCCGCGCTCTGGTCCTGTCTCTTGATCAGATCTCCAAATCAACTGATTTAGCCAGCAAATAGCCGTCTATCAGGGTTTGCAGCCGAAACCAACCTTCCCAAAGTCGTTCCCATCCGACTCGA
>NZ_JBHFKT010000097.1:0-2672 GCF_042879335.1 Photorhabdus sp. RM96S
CAATTACGCTTTACAGCATAACGCCACGGATTTTGAAGCGGAGAACGGCACGCCATTTCATATTTTTGAAAGTTACGGCCGTTTTCAGAAAGACAAAGAGGGCATTCCGTTGACCCAATATCGGCTGGAAGCTTTGCGTGTTGATAGCAAATCAGGGCAAGCGGACAGTAATTGTATTCGGTTAATGCCCGGCAGAATTTTTACACTAACCAACCACCCGATTGACGCCATGAATGACCGCTGGCAAGTCGTCTCTTCCCAACACATAGGGTATGTCCCCGCCGTTTTAGGCGATAACGGAACCGGCACCACTCTGAATTCACACACCCAGTTCATTCCAGGCCGCAACGATTGGCGTCCGCCATACCGCTATAAACCATTGGCCGACGGCGATGAAATTGCAACGGTTGTCGGGCCAGGCACTGAAGAAATTTACGTTAATAAAGATGGCGCGGTTCGCGTTCACTTTCACTGGAACCGTTATGATGCGCCTGATGATCAGGCTTCTTGCTGGGTACGGGTTGCACAAGGGTGGAATGGCAACGGATTTGGTTTTCTGGCAACACCGCGAGTCGGTCAGGAAGTGATTATCTCCTATCTCAACGGCGATATTGACCGGCCTATTATTACCGGATGTACTTACAACGGCCTTAACCGCCCTCCACTGAATTTACCCGCGGAAAAGACGCGCACTACGTTCAGAACCAAAACGCATAAAGGTAACGGCTTTAACGAATTGCGTTTTGAGGATGAAAAAGGACGGGAAGAGATTTATATCCACGCTCAACGTGATCAACTGATCCAAATCAACCACGATAAGACACAAAAAATAGAGAACGACGAAAGTCACACGGTCATGAATGATCGGCGGCATAAAATCGGCAATGATGAATTTATCCGCATCATGAATGAACAACATATTCAGGTGGATAAAAATCAATTCGAAACCATTGAGAAAGACAAAATTACCCGGATCAACAATAGCTGGAAGGAAGAGATCTACGCCTCCCATTTCCAACAAATTGGTGAAAACAAACAGAGTGATATCAAAGGCAATTACCAATTAAATGTCATTAAAGGCATTCACTCACACACCAAAATACATACCCTGCAAGCCAGCGATACAGTGATCCTCAGAGGTAAGGCAGGAAGCATCACTCTGGATGCTCAAGGCATCACACTAAACGGCAACATCTTTCTGAAAGGCCCGGTGGTAGTGCAAGGGGGAAGCGCAGGCACCGTGCCAACATTGACCGGTGCAGCCAATGAAGGACAGCCCATCGCTCAGGATTGCAAAGGAAAAGCCGATGCACAGAAGGAAACATCAGAGTGAAAACGCAATCCTCATTTAATTCAGCCTATTACTGGGTTGCCAATTGCACCTACCAAGCGACAGGTAATGAAAAACATCCTGCCGGACAATATTCAGCCAAAGCATTAATCTATGCGCCGACTGAATACGAGGCACTAACAAAGCTGTGCAATTACGTTATTGGTTTCGGAATAGCAAACGGTCAATACCAAGACATTATTGCCTTACAGACCTATTTGATGGAAAGCACTCTCCCCGAATTACGGTTAATACGCCATATCCAACAGATAAGCGATCAACAACCCGTAATATTGGTACAACAGGAAAATATTGACTCTCCGCTGCCTGCCGCTCGTGGTGATCTAATATTGACTCAAGCCACTGATATACCTGTTGGAGATAACGAACATCTCTACGCGGTCATTGACGCGGCAGTATATCAACAGGCAGGACGATTTATCATTCCTGATCTGCTCGCTTCCTCCTTACGCTGGCAAGGACTGTTTCAGGGAGAAACTCAAGTTTCACTGGAAGATAGCGCCCCTTATCTGGTTGAACTGCATAAAGACAGTAGTAATCAGCCAGCGCTACAACGATACATTATGAATGCCGATAACCGGGCAGAGTTGAGCTTGTTTATCCAAAGCGAACAACCTTTTGAAATGCTGCTAAATCATCTGCGTAAGTTCACCTATTTAAAAAATGAGCTGACTCAGGCGTGGGCATTTTTCCGTTTCTATCATCCCAACACACTGACAACACTGCTTAATACCCTGTCCGACGGGCCATTAGCCCATTTTATGCAAGGGATCAACTCAATGTGGTTCTATGGTGATAAACCCGATACCCGCCACATTATCACCATCACTGAAAACGTCCGGCAGGCAAAACCCACGCCTGTCACGCTCAATCGCCGCTTGTGCGAACTGTTTGATCAACAAGCGCAACAACGCCACGTACTTAAGACAATTGATTTTATTCAGGAAAACCTAGCTGAACGCTGTCAGGTAAATAAAAACACCCTGCCTGCTTTTGTTTTGCAGCAGACTAATCTGGCCTATTTACAAGGACTGACGCAACAGCGAGCCATACTCTATTACGTTGCCGCCAAGTGTTTAATACCAAACGATGAAATTCACTGGCAACAGCTTTGGGAATCAGCCTGCTCACAAACAGAAACACAGGCAATACGGGCACATTCACTTTTTGCACAATGCAACACACTGACAATTAAGGAAATGTTATGACAACTGACATTCAGGAACAATTTGACAAATTAATAGAAAAAGCTTACGAGCTGTTCCCGCAGAATCTTGAGGTAGACAACTATATTCAGCCCTGTGACTGCGACATTAAACCG
>NZ_JBHFKT010000098.1:0-2546 GCF_042879335.1 Photorhabdus sp. RM96S
GGGTCTTAGGGACTATCCCGACGCCATCATACAGTTTAGCGGACCTTTCCCCCTGATTTAGCAGCCTTTTTCTCCGCCGCTTTTTCCCACCCTGTTAAAGAACATGCCAACTGGCCCCGACGGGCACTTTCCCGATGTTAGCGCATTTTTTCCCCGACGTCAGCGCCGGGTTTCGCCCCGCTTTGCCTGCCGGAACCGGGTTTTATTGGGAACCCGTGGCGGCGGTGCAGCTTGTCTGCGCCGCTGACGCGGGTTGGCCGGGTGCGGGCTGGCGAAGCCCGCAGGTGAAGCTTTTCAGCGGGGAGCCCCCGCTCGCGGGGGCGGACGGGGCGGAGATGGCGAGTACGGGAACGAGCGAGGAGCCTGCGACTGCGAGCCGGACGCAGCCAGTGCAGCAGGGTTGGGCGGGGGCCATAAATTGCGCCAGCTTGCTGGCCTGCCTTCAGGGCGGTTGACCTTGACGGACTGACCGACAACGGTTTAAGGCGGATTTTCGCCCCGGAGCCGCCACGGACGGCGGCGACTGCGGCGGCCGGTTTTGGCTCTGGGGCTGACAGCAGCGGGTGAGCGGGCGAACCCGGTGCGCCACACTGCTCTGAGAAGCTCAACCCGGCGGCCAGCCGCGCACCGGGGCCAAGGTAACCGCGCAGCGCCCATGGGTGGGCGGTGCCGACATAATGTGCCGTTAAGCGTTGTGGGCCGTGTAGGCCCATTTCGCTTAATGCCACATTATGTTCATTGGGGGCTGACCGGCAACGGTGCTGACAGAGGACGCGACGGCTTAATGCCGGGCGGCCACCATTTACCGCCGGCACGCCGAAGGTCGGCAGGCAGTCTGTGCGCAGGGACGCGCGCAGTCTGCCTTTCACTGCACCCCACGCGCTCACAGGGAACCGGCTAACCTTAAAGACTGTCCGGCAACACAGCGCGTTCAGACCGGCTTCGGGCTGTCCGGCTTGTCGCTATCGCCCGGCTTATCGTCTGGCGGCGTTGCCTGTTTTGACTTCCGCTCTGCCGGGTGGGTTTGCTCATGGACTTCTTTTAAGTGACCGATAGCGACCCGCGTATAGATTTGCGTGGTTTCCAGCTTCTCATGCCCCAGTATCGCCTGGATATGCCGGGTGTCCGCGCCGTTCTCCAGCATCTGGGTTGCCATTGAGTGACGGAACAGATGACAGGCTCCGGGTTTAGCCAGTTGCGCCTGTTTGCGGATGCTGTCAGCGGCTATCTGGGTTAACGTGCCTCTGGCCAGTCCCCCGCCTTTCTTGGTGATAAACAGGTGACCGCTGTCACCCCGCCGCGTTAACTCGGGCCGGACACTGAGCCAGCGACTTAACCAGTGCAGCGCCTGTTCGCCGATGGGCACCACCCGGTCTTTACCGCCTTTACCCTGTCTGACCAGCACCACGCCGCGCCCGAAGTCCACCTCGCTTAACAGCAGGTTCGCCACTTCCATCCGCCGGATACCGGTACTCCACAGTACTTCAAGGATAGCCCGGTTTCTCAGGCCCGTGAGTGTGTCGATATTGGCGGCGGCTAATACCGTGTGGGTTTCGTCTTCATTCATCACTTGTGCCGGCAGCCGTTTTTCTTCTCTTGGCAACACCATGTTATCCGTCGGGTTATACAGGATATGGTGACGTTGCAGCAGCCAGCGGAACCACTGACGCAAGACACTCAGGCGGTCCCGCTGACTGCCCGGGCTGTAGGGCTGACCGTCGGCTTTACGGGAACTTCTCAGCCAGCGCTGATAGCTTTCCAGCAACGGCAGGCTGACCTGCGGTGCCGTCATCACTCCGCGTGCTTCGCACCAGGTGACGAACGGCAACAGCCGCTCTTCATAGGCTTCCTGTGTCCGTTCACTTAACCCCTGTCCCTGTACGGCTTCCAGCCAGGCCGCCAGATGCTGGCGTAAAGTGGCGAAGCGGGCCGGTATGGCGTCGGGTTGACCGTGGGTCTCCGTCACCGAGGGACGTTTTTTTCTGTCTGGCGAGGCCAGTGTTGCTGCCGGGCTGGTCGGGATAGCGTGCTGTTGCTGCAACCAGTCGAACCACAGGCGTAAGGCGCGCAGGCGTCGGCGCTGACTGTCCGGCGTATAGAGCTGACCGTTGGCTTTGCGGTACCGGGCCAGATACTGCTGCCAGTTTTCCAGTAACGGTTCGGTGACCTGAGCCGCGGATATTACGCCCTGTTCCTCACACCAGTTGACGAACGGTGACAGCCGTTCATGACGGGCGGACTGGCTCTTTTGACTCGCCCCCTGCAACAGCAGGTTATCCAGATACGCGTCCAGATGCTGGCGCAGGGTCAGCGGGCGGGGGTTGGATTGATGTTTAACGGGTGATGACATGATGGGATTTCCTGTAGAGAACAGCGGTTAGTGTTATCAGTGTGTGATACATCACTACGGTACGATGGCTTGATTCTTAAGTGGCCGGAACAGTCCTTTTCTGTCTGCCCCAACTTGCGGACCGCTCAGCCCGGTATTGCTGCGGTCTGGCGTCCATTTCCCGGCCTCCAACTTGGGCCCAACTTGACCCCAACTT
>NZ_JBHFKT010000099.1:0-2526 GCF_042879335.1 Photorhabdus sp. RM96S
TGACTTTCTATTCCACAATGCCGAAGCAGTATTAACCACAAATTTAGCTTAGTGATCAATGTTTAGGGTTGATTATCAACCGGGCAACTAAAATAGGGGGTTGGTTAAGATGGCAGCAAAAACAAAGGGTTATATTGCAAGGCAAAAAACAGGCCAATGTGATTATTTTGTGACAATATTGTATAAAAAATAGATTAATATTAATCATTTAATAACCAGCATTAATAATTTCAAATAAATTTTATTGTTTTATTTTTATTATGTGATTCTTATCACATTTATGATAATTTGTTTCGGTATGAAATGACTTAGACTGTGACAGATGTTGTTAATGGGTGATGAAGTATGACCCTTTTTGATTAGGTTAGATGATGATTTTTAGCTCAGTTAGCAGAACTGACGCTATGCTATTTCGGATTGGGAGATAATCATCAGAAGCAGGTGTTCGTCATTAATTCACAGAGTGGAAAAAATCATGAAAAAACATTCACAGGCACTTAGATAAAATAGATATTTATTAAAAGCGTTATCCCAGAGGCCATTTACTATTGCCCCTAAACTTCCTGGATATAATAAAATCATTGGCTATCAATCAGCAGAAAAAACAAGGGAAACGGTTTTACTGTATTACAACAATGGTAAGGAACTCCCTGTATGAGAATCTTAAAAGTCACACTTTTAAGATGTCCTTTATGTATGCGCCTTAACAGGCGCATACATCAGAATCACTTATTCAATTGAACAAGCATTTTCCTGTGGGACATAATCAAAGTGTAATTCCCGACTCCGATTCCTTTTTACACCCCAAACACCGTGGAAACGCTCTGCATTACTGGCAGTATACCGCACAGTATGGCGAATATTGCTGTGCCCAAGATAATCTTGTATCAACCGAGTATCTATCCCCCTATCTGCAAGTGCAAAACCACAGGCATGGCGCAACATGTGCGGATGAGAACCTACGGAAATATTAGCCAATTTCCCTAACTGACTAATAATTTGATAAATGCGCTGGCGAGTTAGTGGTTTTCCGGTACGCGACAGAAACAACCAATCACTTTCTGCCCCTCGGAAGGTTTTACGGACTTTTAGCCACTCCCTGATCGCCTGGATTTCATAGCCCAAAAGAGGATGAATAGTAGAAAATCCGCCTTTTAAACGCCGGATATATAAACTTCCATCTTCCAAATCCAGATCAGATATCCGTAGATACCTGGCTTCACTAACACGTAAGCCATGAACAAAACTCATGTATACCAGACAATAGTCGCGCTCCCCATTAGGGCTCTTTTTCGCCATTTCCAGCATACTTTCCACTTCGTGTTGCGTTAGATGTCTTCGCTGACCCATTATGGTCTATCCCAAATATTCTTTGTTTCAACGCACTTAACACGCTGCGTTATCTGTAACTGATTAAGACCCGGAACCAACCCTAAATCCCCCATAGTAATTAAACCTGCACCGAAATGGCGGCAGATGACTGTATGAAATCTCTGTTTCTGTACTTGCTCTATTCTCAAGCTGCGTAATGGATAGATATTCAATGTCTGTTCTCCGGTAATCCCCCCCTATTCTTACCATCACAAGGCCAAAAGAAAAATAGTGATTCAATTAACCGATCCCCACCAAATAAGGCTTTTTGGCTAGAATTACCAACAAAAATCGCTGCGATAGGCTCAATAACCATTTTAACAAAAGGACATGTCCGTCAGATTGATATCTGGTTCAAATCACTAAGGAAGGATGTTGATGCAGCAATGTTTGCCGGCTTCCGATAAACATTTAATCTCTCTATCTTTGCTAGAGGAACCCGGCAGACAGCAAATCTAACAAACTGGTAACAAGGTAGATGATCCTCTATGCAGAATAATCTGGTATATCAGCTAGATACAATATTCAGCATTCAGCTTTTCAAACCACTACCAGATTTTATCCATGTCGTCATCAATGATGCCTTTTATAAATTTTTTAAACCTCAATATTATGACCCATTATTGCCCTCCTCCGCCAATCATTTGCAACAAAATTTGGTTTGCGAGTGTATTCACACGTTTAAAAGTTACATGTGACTTTTCCCGTTAATTGACGTTGACCGGTGATCCCCATCCTCTACCCGCTCATCTGCTAATCCATTGGCTTCACTAGCTGGTGTGCACTTTGCACTATACCCGTCATCTTTCAAGTTGCCTCTTTGTTGGCTGCGCTCGCTCGCTCACCCCGGTCACATAGTTACCTATGCTCCCAGGGATTCACTCCCTTGCCGTCGCGATCCATCTTGAAATCCATAGGGTATATATGACGAAGCAATTTATTTCGATGCAGAAATCAACGAAATAACTTCATTCGAGTCTAATCTGATCATGTTCATTGATTTACTATTATTACAAGCAACGTCTTAATTCATTGCGTACAAGCTATACCCGTCATCTTTCAAGTTGCCTCTTTGTTGGCTGCACTCACTCACCCCGGTCACATCGTTATCTATGCTCCCGGGGATTCGCTCCCTTGCCGCCGCGATCCATCTTG
>NZ_JBHFKT010000100.1:0-2520 GCF_042879335.1 Photorhabdus sp. RM96S
CATTAAAGCGAAGCGTAGACGAATATGGATGAAAACCCAATTTTTGGAGCGAGTATTACAGGCGGGTTTTGCTAATGTGAGTGATATTTAATCATTCATGCGGTTGCCCTGGAATAAACGCCCGCCCAGATAACGCACCAACTTATATTTACTCCAATCAATCGGCACTGCCTGATAACCGTTATCAAAATCTCGTTTAAAGTCATAAGAATCAAAATAACTTTGTTCCGTACTATTATTGGCCTGCGCATGTTCATATAACATTATTTTGGTAGCATGTTGCAAAGCAACCAAATCTTTATTTTTCATGATCTGCCAAACATCTTCATAGGCTTTTTTAACCAGTTCAGTGCTTTCCGCTGTCTCCGGTAGAGGGGTAGCCGTCGTCCAAGCCCAGGCAGGGAGATCATTTAATGTCACTGTCCGCTGCGCATAATAAAATCCCCTATCTTTAAGATTTTTCTCCGCGATTTTGCTGTACTGAGTGGTATCAATATTAAAATTAACGGACTTCATGCTGGTTGGTTCCAACGTACCATTTTTATCTGCCACACTGGCGATAATATTAGTCACTTCATCAGACTCATAAGGAGTTACCCTTACCAATCTAACCTTGCACTCAGTACCTTTTTCTTGATAAACATACCCCTCTTTTGCATTTCTGAACGGCGCTATTTCAATATAAATAGTATTTTTACCATTTTGCAATATCGGAGCAACATTGTAACCCGTCGAGATGGTCCCTGTAATTGAACCCAAATTACTTAAAGTATAAATCCCGTTGACTCTAAGAACACAATAAGCACGGTTTGTTTCTAAATAAGTAATATATTTAACTTTATCCATTGTATTTTCCCCATAAGCTGATAATGAAAACAATGCCATAAAAAATAAAAAAGATTTCTTCATTGCGATAACCTCAGTTTGTATATTGATTTCTATTTTAGTTATATTTCCGTACTCCCCAGTATTAACTGCAAAAAACAGTTAATACTGAGTTATCCAAAAAAGGCCACTATTATCTCGAAATAACCACTTTTCCATTGATTAAAGAAAAATAGGGACTGAATGTACGACCGTTTTCACCATTTTTATCTCTAATTAACAATGGAGAATTATTACTATTTTCAATTTCAAACCGGAATAACCGCCCTCCAAAATAACGTACTAACTTATACTTTTTCCAGTCTATCGGTATAGCCTGATAACCGTCATCAAAATTTCTCCCAAAGTCTAAAGAATCAAAATAACTTTGTTCCGTACTGTCATTAGCCTGTGCATGTTCATACAACATTATTTTGGCGGCATGTTGTAAAGCCACCGAATCTTTATTTTTCATTATTTGCCAGATATCTTCATAGGCTTTTTTAACCAGTTCAGTACTTGCCACTGTCTCAGGCAAAGGGGTAGCCGTTGTCCAGGCCCAAACAGGCAGATCATTTAATGTCACTATTCGTTGCGCATAATAAAACCCCCTATCTTTAAGATTTTTTTCCGTGATTTTACTGTACTGAGCGGTATCAATATTAAAATTAACAGATTTCATACTGGTTGGCTCCAACGTGCCATTTTTATCTGCCACACTGGCGATAATATTAGTCACTTCATCAGATTCATAAGGAGTTACTCTTACCAGTTTGACCTTACACTCCGTACCTTTTTCTTGATAAACATATTTCTCGTCTACATCAATAAACGGAGCCATTTCGATATAAATAGTATTCTTACCATTTTGCAATACTGGTGCAACATTGTAACCCGTTGATATGGTTCCAGTCCTTGAACCCAGATTGCTTAAAATATAAATCCCATTGACTCTGAGAACACAATAAGCACGGTTTGTTTCTAAGTAAGTGATATATTTAACTTGATCCATAGTGTTTTTCCCATAAGCTGATAATGAAAACAATGCCATAAAAAATAAAAAAAATTTCTTCATTGCGATAACCTCAGTTTGTATGTCGATTTTTCTTTTGGCAGTTTCGGATATATCTCCCATTTTTTTTGTTTTTTATTATCCCTCTGACTGCTTTTCTCAGTAGAACTACCGATATTTTCAGATGGCGCGACTCCAATCCCATAATCCACATAATAACTGGCGGTGATGCCCTCATGGAAAAACACCAGAGATAATTCCTTATCCTGTTTATCCAGTTCAAAGCATCCTTCCGCTTCAATATCCGCTCCCGCGTTAAAATACCCCTCCACCAGATAATATTTAAACCCGGCTTGAATATTGGTTTCCGCTTTTATCGCTAGCGTGCCTCTTACCATATCCCCCAGTTGAAATTCCATTTTATGCTCTTCATTACTGGCATATTTAAATGACAGATTTAACGCCCCTTCCAGAATCATATCTAATTGCGCCCCCAGATAAGCCCCATTCCGTCCCTCTTCCACCGCCGCCTGACCTTTTAATCCCTGTTCACGAATTAAGGCGATTAATTTCTCAACCCCAAATTCCGTCGCAAACGCCTCAATTAAATCCAGCCGCAGTTTTATCCCAATCAGCGGCGCTAA
>NZ_JBHFKT010000101.1:0-2486 GCF_042879335.1 Photorhabdus sp. RM96S
CGGTGAATGCAACTCTGCGTTGTTTTTGACAATGGCAGTCACCCCTTTTGCCAATAAAGTTGCCTCAGTATCAATAATGTCACCGCCAGCATTAAGGGTTAAATTATTGCCGGCAGTGATGATACTTCTCTCTATCGGTAATTGAAGTTGTGAGTAGGATTGTTCGTCTTCCTCATCATCATCGGCATTTTCATATTCATAATGCTTTTCATAACCCTCTCCGTGTTCATTTTCATATTCATAGGGGTCATCTGCTGTTATTTTACTCACATCAAGCGTGCCGCCACTGGTCAGAGTAATATCCTTCCCCGCCGTCAAGGAAATGCTTCTCAGATCGACAATCTTTCCTGCATGGATCTCAATATTTTCATCCGCTTGCAATTGGCTGAGCTGGCGCAGACGCTGATTAATTAATTCTTGTTTAGCGCCGTCATTAAGTGGACTCTGCTCATCAATTAAATCACCCGAGGCATAAATCTCAAGCTTATCATTGGTTGCCAAAAAGATATTTTTCGCCCGGTTAATCAGGGTATCTGCAATATTAATAGGACCATCGGCGATAATGCGTAATAGGTTATCAGCAGAAAGCGTGGTTAATACCCTTATTCCTTCCGGGGTATAGTCGTCTCCAGAGATAACAGAAAGCATCCCCCGGCTGGCAAGCAAGGTCACATCACGACCGGAGATATCATAGCCATTCACATCAAGATGTGACCTTCCATCCAGCATGACATGGTTCCCGGCTTTTAAATTCCCCTGACCTAAATAGATTGTTTCTGCGTTAACGGTTAAGTTCTGTTCTGCCATCATTGACGCACGACTGGCTAAATCTCTGGCAGTGAGAGAAATATTTTCCCCGGTGATTAACGCCAGATCAGTAGGTTTCTTTCCCTCGTTAACATGTTCTTTATCAAAATTAAAACTAAATCCCTCTTTAAATACAGCCGTCAAATCCCCACCGGCACTCAGTTTACCGATGATATTCTCCTGACTGTCTTTTATTGCTTTCGCTGAAAAATTTTTGCCTGTCAGGGTGAGGTTTTGCGCCGCGCTTAACTCGCCAACATTATTTATCTCGTTAGCAGTAATGCTGTTGTTTTTACCTGCGGTAATAATAGGGTGACTTTTCTTAGTCAGGTTTACGTTATCCAGTTGAGTCGCTTTAATGGTGACATCACCACCCGCACGGATTTGTCCCTGATTTTGCAGTGTTTCGGTGGTCAATATCAGATGTTGGCCCGCCTGCACATGGCTTTGTGCTGTCGTTTCCATAGCTCTGCTGTTGATGTTAATGTCTGTCTTGGCATGTACCTCCCCCAAGATAATTTTACCCTCAGCAGTTAAACTGATAGCGTCCTGCGCTGTGGTCAGGTTGGTGAGATTAACCCCAACCCCCTCTTCAGTGGCAACCAGTCGGATTTTATTGGCATACATACCGCCTAATGCTTTGGTATCAACCGCTAATTGCGGCTTTTCCCCTTCTCCGGCGATAGGTTTAACCGTGCCGTCTTTCAAGCTGATACGGTTGGCCCCCTGAGTCAGCGACAGGGTGTTAGCCTGAATTTTTCCATTCAACTCCGTCGCCCGGCTGATGATATCGACATAATCCGTCGTCTTGCCGTCCAGCCCTTTGCCGCCAATGGTAATCTGGCCTTTTTTCACGTCCAGCGCTTCCAGTGCCCCCTGTTTATCAAATTGAGGTTTACCGGTGGTCAGGGTTGCGCCAGCGGTATTAATAAAACCACAGCCATCACAGGTAATGCCGTTAGGGTTGGCAATCATCACGTTGGCTTTATTGCCAGCAATTTCCAACTGGCCTTGCAGGTCAGAGCGGCCACTGCCGGTGACTTCGTTAATAATCAGTTCCGCCGCTTTGCCTTTCAGGTTAGGGTTCGCGTTAAGTTGCCCTGCCAGTTGTGATTGAGCCTCCTGTGTCGCGTTATTGAGTACGGCCCCCTGAGTGGCAACATTGAACTCTTGATAGGTGTTGTGGGATATCCCTGCATCATTCGGCGTGGCGATATTCACCACCGGTACATTGCCCTGATTTTGTACCTGTGTACGGTTGTTATCCGGTGTTATGCCGACAGCTATAGCCGGGTGCAATGGCTGGATTGCCGTCAGGTAAATTAAAAGATAACTCGTAACCCTGGCCATCGAATTGTGGCGTTTATCCATCGTACTGTCCCTTTTCCTAATTTAAGTGTGACAAAGTCAGTCATGCTGACTAATAAGTGACCGCGTTATCCTCAGTCTGGCTTTGGTGATAAAATGGTCATCTTCCCACAGAGAATATTGATGATTTAATAGTGACAACATTAAACTATTCTAATGCGTAATTAATTGATTGTCTGAATAGGTAGTGCAAAATGTGATCATCATTCGTTTTTTTAATCCTGATAATGGGGAATCTGTCATATTAAATGCTAGAAAATCGCGATAAGGCTGGAGATATTAAATGGCGCAGGGTATATACCCTATGGATT
>NZ_JBHFKT010000102.1:0-2307 GCF_042879335.1 Photorhabdus sp. RM96S
AGCGGTGTCATAAACTTGCTTATTGATATCCGCTGGCGAGGGGTCTTTATTACCTGCGTTGATCAATTTTTCTCTGGCCGCGGCTTTGTCCTGTTCACTGATATGGTCCAGCTTCGCTTTCGCCGCTTTGGTGGCGATAATTTTCCCTTCGGTACGGGCTATCTCGGTCATCTGGGCGCTGAGTTCGCCAATCAGTTGCGCCTGTTTCAGCCGTTGCTGTGCTTTTTCCTTATCAAATATTGGACTGAGGACATTCGCGGCATTATCGGTATCGCGACTTAAGTTCGCGACATCCTGCGTCTGGTGCGCCTTATCCCGGATAATCAGATTGCCGTCACTGACCGCAGCGTGCGTGGTGCTGCTGTCATGGCCCTGGTTATGGGAACCGCTCAGCCCATTGACCGCCAGATTATTCAGGACCTGACTGGCGGTGGGTTGGCCGAGGCTGACGCCCGCGCTTTGCTGCTCAACAGTAAAGTCCGCTTGATTGTGAATGTCCCTGAAGCCCAGCGTTCCGGTGTTCAGGGTGTTTTTGGTTTTGTCAGCGTGACTCGCTATCACCGCGCCGTCCAGTTGGGTGTGGTCACCGACGTTAACCTGATAGCCGCCTTTGCCGGCAAACAGCCCGGTCTGCTCCTGCACGCTGTCATAGTTGCTGTGCAGTTTATTGCGGCTGGCATTGAGGCTCGCGGTACCATTGGTGAGGGGGCCTACAGTAACATTAGCCCCGGCGCTGGCATTCTGTTGTTGGCTGTCATAGCGCTGGCTGTCCTGCTCGCTGCTGAGGGTCAGATGACGTTTCACCTCGGCAGTAATCTGTTCGCCGCTGACTTGTGCCCCTTTCAGCGTGGTATCCCGGCCACTGTTCAGCCCGACGGTCTGTCCCGCCTGTAATGTGGTGTTAGTATGACTGACGCCGTTGCCGTTTTCGTGACCGTTGCCCCGACTGACATTGGCCGAGACGCTCAGACCGGTGCCCCCCGGCCCTGCGGTCAGGCCCACGCCCAGCGAGCTGCCGTGACTGCTGTTCTTGCCGGTAGTCTGTTCGGTGTTCTGGCTGGATGAGAGCTGAATATCCCGGTGAGCATTCAGTTGCAGGTCTTTGCCCGCCTGTAACTGGCTGCCCTGAATACGGATATCGCCATTCTGGCCTGATGCGCCTTTGCCATCCCCTTTGGCGGTTATGGTCAGGTTATCCCCGGCAGTGAGATGGCTGCCCTGTTGGGTGGTCTGACGGTGCTGCTGTTCTGAACGGGAAGATTGACGCCCATAAGACAGGCTCACCCCGGCCAGATTATTATTGCCTTTATCATCACTGCCCTGAGCTTCCGCCAGTCGGCCTGCCTGCGCCGCTTGCACTCCGCTGAGGGCGGCTTTAGTGTTTTGCAGGGCTTTCACTCGCGGGTCACTTTCAGTGCGGGCGGTTCTGGCTGTTTGCGCCGCGCTGTTGACGGCCCCGCCTGCTGTGCCACTCAGCGCCACGGTTAAGCCGCGCTGTTTTTGCTCGGTTTTTGTCGTGGTGTGATGGCGGTTTTCCGCGCTGGTGATATCGACCTGTTGACCAGCGAGCGTCAGGTCTTTACCGGCAATCACCTCACTGCCGTGAACCCGGAGCTGTTCTCCTGCGTTGAGGGTGGCATTGCCCTGACTGCTGCCGACCGTGCTGCCTTTACTCAGCTGGCGGTCACTGTCGGTGGTGACTTTCTGGCTGGCTTTACCTAAGGTGAAGCCAATCCCCCCAGTCCCCATCAGGCCCGATTTTTTCTCCTGCCGCAAGTGGGTTTCATCGTGCGCTTCGGCTGCGGTGGTGACGGTGAGCTGATGACCGGCGTTCAGGCTGACATCCTGCGTGCCAGCGACGTTACTGCCGATGATGTTTAGGTCTTTACCGGCCTGTAGAGTCACTTTATTGCCACTGAATGTGGTGCTGAGCGCCTGCCGGTCATGCACTTCATCGTGGGTTTCCACTGACGATTTCGACAGCCAGCCTTTGCTGGTTTGTTTACTGTGCTCCACTAAGTCGGATGAGGCCGTACCGGTGGTCAGCGTCAGGTTATTCCCGGCCTGCGCCGTCAGCTGTTGACCGGCGTTAACGTGGGCGGCAGTGGCGTTCAAATCCTGTCCGGCTTGCAATGTCACATCACCTGCGCCGGTTATCTGGCTGCCGATATCCTGTTGTTGGGTCAGATGGCGAGTGTTATCTTTCCCCCAGTCGCCCTGTTCTGTGCGACGTGTACTTAAGGTGTCCAGCGTCAGGTTATGGCCTGCCGTTATCTCGGTGTGACCGTCTTTACCCGCATTCTTGAC
>NZ_JBHFKT010000103.1:0-2251 GCF_042879335.1 Photorhabdus sp. RM96S
CAGGGTGAAGCTGCTGCCGTTGTTGTCATCGGCGCTGGTGAGCACCAGCATACTGACATCCCGCCAGTCGCGGGGCACGTTGAGGGTGCCGGCGTTAAAGTGAAAAGGGATGTGCGTCTTTTCCTGGGTCATAGTCTTTTCCTGCTAAAAATGAGATAGAAAAAAGAAATTTACTTAATATGAAATCATTATTGGGCGTGCCACTTTCCGATTTCTGATAAAAGCAATTTCTTCCCTTGAGTGATTTCTAATATCCCGTCGAGATATATTGTATATGTCGTACCACGATTAATGAATTCATAACCATATAAGTTACAAGTTCCTGTCTGACAGTTTTTATTTAATGTTTTCCCTTTAAGCGTCAGCGTGGCACTATCTTTTTTTCTTACTCCAGTATACATGACGTCATCACAGGTGATTTCACCTTCGGGGCAAAGAACATGAATAGTGATAATAAATTTTTCTGTTTCCAATGACGAAGTATAAGACGCAAACGATGTATAAGAATGGAAAATAGAAATAATCCCAATAAGAATAGAAAATATTTTTTTTACCATTTTTCATAGACTCCATTATTAAATATTTTTAACTCAGCTGCTCGTCGATTTATTAAGCCTTGATTGACCTTGCCTTGTGATTTGTTCCATACTTTCCAGGCATCATCAATGCTGTCATAACCTGTCTTCGCATTTTCATCATTTATCATTTTGACAACAGATGATTTTTTGAATCCACTGATACCAATGTTATATGACAGCAAAACTAAAGCGTCGTACTCGTTTTGTTTTATTTCCTTTGTTATTCCATCATTCACCGCTTTTTCATAAGGTGCAAGAGTGTCTTTGAATAGCTGTTCTGCTTCATCTTCCGTAATGCCATTTTTATATGTATCCCATTCACTTCTTGAAATCAATTTACCATATCCGATAGTTGCCCCTTTAGTCCAGTTGTCTATATTTTTGCCTGTTTGGTCATCGTATGGTTTCAATCGCAGTACCTCGATTTCTTTTAATAAATCTAATCCATTCTGGCTTATTGATTTTTTATTATCATCTGAAATAGCATTATTTTCGTGTTGAGGAGATTGGCTTGCAGAGACTGTTCCAACTGCATTATTGGCAGGCACAGATGGTTTTTTTCCGCCATGGCTCGTTGATGGTGAGATTCCTGTCGAAACATGAGAAGAAGGCGATTCAGCTATCACACTATCAGTGACAGAGGGGGCAACACTGCTTTGACCGCCACCGTTATTTAAACTAATTTGAGTGCCGTTAATCAACACCCCGTCCGGGGTGAGTTCAATCACGGAACCGCCGAAGGAAAGTTTAATGTGCGCTGTCGTCATCTCAATGTTCCCCGCGCCGACAGTCAGGGTGATGTTGTCGCTGGCGGTGTACAGTTGCGTGCCCTCGCCGGCTTTACCGGCGCTGGCCTTGACCTGCACCTGATTGGCTTCGGTGCTGCGCAGCCGGCAGATGGTTTCGGTGAGGCTGCCCTGTTCAATGCGGGTCTGTTCATCGCCGCTCTTCACCGCCACCTGGCGGTTGCCGGTTTCCACCACCAGGGTCTGGTCGTGTTTCACCACGGTGTGCATGTCCCGCTGGGCGTGCAGCGCCAGTTCCTCACTGCCTTTGGCATCCTCGAAGCGCAGCTCGTTGTAGCCTTCCCCTTTATGGGTTTTGGAGCGCAAGGCCATCTGGGTTTTGCTGCCGGGCAGGTCCCCCGGCGGCAGATTGCTGGCATGGTAGGCGCGTCCGGTGACAATCGGCTGGTCCGGGTCGCCGTTAAGAAAGTCCACCACCACCTCCTGCCCGATACGCGGTATCGCCAGCATGCCCCAGCCCTGCCCGGCCCAGGGCTGGGTCACCCGTATCCAGCAGGAGCTGCTGTCGTTGTTCCGGCCGTAGCGGTCCCAGAGAAATTGCAGCCGGATACGGCCGTAGCGGTCGCAGTAGATTTCTTCGCCGGCCGGGCCGACCACGTTGGCAATCTGCGGGCCCTCCATCGCCGGTTTGGGTAACGGGGCCGGGCGCCAGTGCTGATTGTCGGCAATGAAGGTGAAATCGTTGCGCAGGGTGGTGCCGCTCTCCCCGGCGGCCTGTTCCAGCGCCTGCGGCTGACTGCCATGATGGGTGACGCCGACCAGCTGCCAGAGCCGGTTGAGGTCGTCCCGGGGATGGCCGGTCAGGGTGAACAGCACGCCGGGCTGCATCGTCGCGGCATTACTTTCACCGTCACCGGTCAGGGCATT
>NZ_JBHFKT010000104.1:0-2058 GCF_042879335.1 Photorhabdus sp. RM96S
ATGGAACGGGCACAGCAGTACATAATCTTTGCCGCGTTTAAAGAGCTGTCGCCCCTGTTGCTCCACCACGGCGACTAAGGAGACGGCGGCTTTCAGGTGCTGTAATTCTGCTTCCGGGATGCGTGCCATAAAACGACCTCCTAAAAAATGCGTCAAGACTCCATTGCTCTTTTATTTAGTATCTATTAAGATACCAATATAAAGCAAGCATTTTTTGGAGGGTAGAATGACGGCAAATTTCTCTGACTGGTTTAATTCGATGAGCATTGCTAACCGACTCGTTGCCCTCCGTAAGCAAAAGGGCCTCTCACAGCAAGCATTGGCGGATGCCATTGGTATCCATGTGACTCAGGTCAAACGCTACGAAGGTGGGATTTCGTTACCTTCTCTGGAGGCAATTAAGAAGATCGCACAGACATTGCGGGTCACGACTGATTCACTGATATTTGAAGAAGATGAGCTACTACCTGATGCCGACTTGGCTCTACAGTTTCAGGCTATTAACAACATGCAGCCGGAGCAGCGAGAGGTGATTAGGGAGTTATTGGAAGGAATGATTATCAAGTACGAGGCTGAACGCTGGTCTTCTAAGATGAAGTGAGGACAATAACGCAACGTATTCGGGCGGGCACCCAAATACGTTGCTCACCACAAGCAACTAAAAGAGGTAGTTACTATGGCTAAGGCGCATTCTAAAGCAGAAGCGGCAGTAAATAAAGCCGTGAAAACAGAACGTTATTACACGGTGGGTTATGTACCGAACGGGAATAAGGTCAACAACGCCACACCGGCGATACATCTTAAGGGACAGTGGCTGAGACAGGCGGGATTTAATACTGGCGGCCAGATTACGGTGAAGGTGATGGACGGCTGTCTGGTGCTCATTCCTGACAGTGAAGCCACGCAACAACAGCATCAGCAGTACCAGCGACAACAGGCCCAGCTGCGGGAGATTAAACAGCAGATGCAGGCGTTAATAACCGGTTTTGTGGGTTAAGAGGAGAGCATGAGATGACGATAGCCATTGAACATTTGCAGGATATCCAGTTAACCCACATTGAAGCGCTGGCGTTAGCTCAACTGGTTAAGCGGCTGTGCTGGTCTGAGATACGGGCTTGCGCGGTGAATGACGAGGAAGCGTATCAGATCAAAGATGCGATCGCTAAGCTTCAATCTGCTCTGGCTTACCGTGGGTATGCACCAAGGTAGATCATAAAAAAGCCGGAAGATCTCGAAAGATCTTTCCGGCTTTAATTAATTATATTTCTACACTTTATCAAGCCATTGTGCTGCATATTTCAGTATTGTCTCTAAATTTGCAATACCTCCATATCCTTTAAATTCTCTTTCACTTGCCTTTATATTTACCCAATCGTCATCAGTGTTATTCACAATAATATTTAATGGGTTTTTCCCATTTTCTCCTGATATATTAACCTTCCAACCAGGATTATCTAATGTACTGATATCAAAGCCATACTCATGTTCCCACATTCCATCGCATTTAGATTGATACCAGTTTTGAAGGTGTTCAATGATATTATCATTCATTTTAATATCCCTTGTTTTTTAGCTAGTTCTCTAGCTGTACGTATATCTTGCTTAGTAGCAGGTCTGGCCACTTCCTGCTTTTTCAAAGGAAAGCGTTTTCCATTAGGAGCTATATTTATTGGTGAAGTTTGAACATGTGGAGTTGGTATATCCGTTTGGGTTATTTTATCAAAATGCGCTCTACCTCTTAAATCTATATGCCCCATAGTTGTTGGAGTTGAGAATGTCACTGTATTTTTATTAAGTTGATTAGCTAACTCCTCTGCCATTTCTTGAGCATTCTTAGACTTATTACCAACATCTTGGCAATTTTTACCTGCTAACCCTAATGGGTCGATCCACGACACCGGATTAGGCACGTACGCATACAGGTTCAGACCCCCTGCTAATCCTATCGGGTCTTAGGGACTATCCCGACGCCATCATACAGTTTAGCGGACCTTTCCCCCTGATTTAGCAGCCTTTTTCTCCGCCGCTTTTTCCCACCCTGTTAAAGAACATGCCAAC
>NZ_JBHFKT010000105.1:0-2006 GCF_042879335.1 Photorhabdus sp. RM96S
AAAAACGATATGGTATTTGCACAGCCACTTTGTATGTGCTGAGCTTTGTGCTTTAATCCCCATAAACACCTTTCCTTATTTCAGTTACGTATATTAGCTTGAACATCTATATCGTAACGGAAAGGTGTTTTTCTTGGTATAACCTCGGGTCTCCACCCGCATAGCGGGTGGTTTTATGTTTAAGCAGCTGACGCTACTTAAACTGGCTAAAGCCATAATAATCTGACCGACTTTAGTCGGTCAACTTTAGCTGCGATATGGTGTTGCACGAGAGGTACAATATGGATTACAGATGTGGCAGCCATACGGTATTTCAGATTGAATATCATTTTGTGTGGGTAACCAAATACAGGTACAAAGTGCTAACAGGCGAAGTCGCTCTCCGAGTGCGAGAATGAGTCCGTCAGACCTGTGAAGCATTTGAAATCAGGATATTAGAAAGAGTCGTGAGCAAGGATCATGTTCACATACTGGTGAGTAGTCCCCCGACATTAGCGCCCTCAGAAATCGAGGAGATTGAAGGGAAGGACAGCGAGTAAATTGTTTGAAGAGTTTTCGCATCTGAAGAAGCGCTACTAAATAAGATATATGGACACCGACTCAATTCAAGTGGGTGAGTAAATTTTTCTGACAACGTAGTCGCAAACATATATTCGGCTTCAATGAGCCCTGATGAAAATCCGCACTCTCTGCCCTCATTATTTCAACAGTCTCGATAGACTGAGTTATTTACCAGGTTCACAGAGAGTCGGTTCTACCTGTCAGTACATCAATTTATGGACTTCTACATCATTTACATCATGGGTCACTCATCGTGGTTCATAACTCGATTGTTGGCTGACCAGAGCCCAGGCTATTCGGGCATTTTTATTTGCCAGGGCAACTGCCGCTTTATTGGACCCGCTGCGGGCTATCACGCCTTTTAACCCGCGTTGTAATCCATTACATTGTTCGTCAGGGATTTTTTGCACCCGATGAACAACTGAACGGGCACCATGAATCAGTATTCCTCGTAAATAGCCATCCCCGCGTTTCGTGATACCCAATAACCTGACTTTGCCACCACTACTGTGTTCTCTTGGAACTAGCCCCAGATAACTGGCAAAATGGCGGCCATTTTTGAAATCCGTACTCTCTCCCAGCGCTATCATTAAAGCGGATGCCCCCAGTGGACCAATACCCGGTAGCGTCAGTAGCCGGCGAATATCTTCCTCTTGTGCATTCAAATGGTTGAGGCGTTTATCCAGTATTTTCAGACGCTGCTGCTGTTCTTTGAGTTCAAGCAAGAGTTCCTGAAATAATTCACGGCTCAGCGGGGTCAGGTCATTTTCCGCGTTTTCCAGATGCTCAGGCAAACATTGCTCAACCTTGTGAGCGCTTTCGGGTATGGCAATGCCATATTCTAAGCCTAATCCCCGTATTTGATTAATCAGCGCCGTTCTGTTTTTCATTAGCCGCTGACGAACACGATGCAAACACTGAATATCCTGTTATTTCTGTGTTTTTTCCGGCACATAACGCATCCCTGGACGACTGTCTGCTTCCACAATAGCCACGGCATCATTTTTATCATTCTTGCTGCCCATTCTGAATGGGGCGACATATTGGGGGCTGATTTGCTTCACCTCATGACCAAAGCGTTTAAATTGTCGGCTCCAGTAATTTGCGCTGCCACAAGCCTCCATCACTATTTTGGAAGGGGGTTGTTGAGCAATGAATGTCATCAGTTTATCGCGCGTTACCACGGTATTTTTAATCATTTTTCCGAGCGGAGACGCAATATGTAATTGAAACACTCGCTTTGCCAGATCAATGCCGATAACTTGTTCCATTGGACGCCTCTTCATATTTTTGCTGATGTATTCAGCATGGCTCACTGAAGCCGTTTTAGGGAGGGGTGAGTAGACCTATCCGGTCACCCAGATAGGCCCCTCCTCAGAACCGGACGTGCGGAACTACCGCATCCGGCTCCCGACAGATCCGTGTCCCACCACATATTCAGCGAG
>NZ_JBHFKT010000106.1:0-1914 GCF_042879335.1 Photorhabdus sp. RM96S
CAGTGACCCGGATAGAGAAGCGGCCATAAAAGTACTGAAGGATAAAGGTAAAACTGACATCACCCCGGAACAAATTAAAGACCAGATTTACAAGACCGCCTATAACCAGGCATTGAATGAATCTGGCCTGGGCACCGGTGGGAAATACCACACCGCTTTACAGGCGGCTACCGCGGCCATTCAGGGACTCGCTGGCGGAAATATGGGTCAGGCACTGGCGGGCGGCGCTTCCCCTTACCTCGCCGGGGTGATTAAAGACCTGACTACCGACCCGAAAACCCATCAAGTCGATGTCGTCACCAATACTCTGGCCCATGCCATTCTGGGGGCAGTAGCCGCCGAAGTCAGTGGTAACAATGCGCTAGCCGGTGCGGCAGGAGCGGCGGGCGGTGAACTGGCCGCACGAGAACTGATGAAGCATATTCATGGTGAAAATGTTAAAGTCAGTGACTTAAGTGAAGAGGAAAAACAGACCATCAGCACCCTCTCCACCCTGGCAGCTGGCCTGGCCGGCGGCATTACCGGTGACTCCACCGGAAGCGCCGTCACCGGGGCCCAGGCTGGGAAGAATGCGATTGAGAATAACTTTTTGAGTGCTGACCAGATAACGGATTTTGCGGCCAGGGCAAAAGGGTGTGAGGGACGCGGTGACTGCCAGCAGATCGTAAAAGAAATGGAAGATCTGAGTTTGAAACAGCGTAATGAATTAATTGTTACCTGTGCGTCAGATCCTGCTGCCTGCAAAGAGAAATACGGTGATATCCCAGCCAACAGTATGTTGGTTCATCAGGCGATCGATAAAGCTCTGGGTGAAGATATACCATGGAGTATGAAGAATGACCTGTCTGTTTTGCTGATGCAGCAAATCGATGAATCAGGGATTGTGACCAGCACTGAATTTGCGCAGAAACTTGAGACACAGTATGGTCTGGATAAACAGAAAGCAGAAATCTTAGCGGGGGCTGCACTGGGGGCTGTTACCGGTGGTATGGGCAGAGGAGGCAAGCCCGGCAATACGGCAGCAGAGAAAAACATTGTTGTGGTAGACTCCGGTAAGAAAGGCGGATGGAATAAGGCCCTGAACAAACCCGAACCGAATACGGTCTATCATGTGGATGGGAACAAGACTTATCATACTGACTCATTAGGAAGAACGGGAAATGTGGATGCCACCCTATCTTGGTCGAAGAATGATCGTAATACGTATCAACAATGTAAAGGTGGTAAATGTGGAAATGCCGGTGATGAAGGCGGCCATTTAATCGCCAGTATTTTTAATGGGCCTGGTGAAAAGCTCAATATTGTTCCAATGAATGGTAACCTTAATAAAAGTGCCTGGAAAAAAATGGAGAACAATTGGGCTAATGCTCTAAAAGATGGGAAACAAGTTAATGTGAAGATAGAGCCATCATATATAGGAAACAGCGTTAGACCTGATAAAATCACTGTAACTTATCAGATCGATAATGGACGTCCTATTAGAGAAACATTTAAGAATGCGCCAGGAGGTAAATAATGGGAACAACTGATGACGAAATTTACTCCCGAATAGGAAAAGTGTTATATGAAGCTGCTCCAGAAAATGCAATTAAGATCTTTCTGGACGCAGAACTATCTCCTGAAAATGATCATGCAAAATTTTTATTTGATTATGTTGATAACCTTGGCGAAAAGAAATGGTTTGTTCCAAATAGCCCAGATGTCGATGGTAAATTAATAGAGACTCTAGTAGAACTGAGAAAATATTATATAGAAAATAATCTAACTAATGGCTTGCCCGCTTGGTCAGGATGTGAAATCACGGTTGATCTGGATAAAATGAAAATCAACATAGATTTTAAATATGATGATTAGAACCCGCCCCGGCTCTGTGCCGGGGCCGTTATTTTACCCTACACCGCCAGCCTCAGTCCG
>NZ_JBHFKT010000107.1:0-1850 GCF_042879335.1 Photorhabdus sp. RM96S
CATTATGGATGCTTTAGATGAATTTTACGAAAGAAATCCTTCGGCCAGAGGATACTTGGATAACAGTAACAATGAAGAAAGAAAACTCCTAAAAATTCAAATGGATAAACAAAATGAATTGATGATGCTTATGAACAGAGTTGCCGATAAATATGTAAAATGGAGTCTGGCCAAAGACCATTTTATCGGTGAAGTCATGGCCTATTGCCAAGAAAACACATCAAAGATAAATACCGGGGAGATCTCAATCTCTGAAGCAATAGCTTTATTAGACGAAGAAATCCGATCATTAGAAGAGCAAGATGCAATGCTTTCTCAAAAGAGTGTAAGGCAAGCCATTGTTGTAAAGAAAAAGGTAAACAGTGAAAATACTAAAAGCAGGAATAATGAAACAGTTAATTTGATTGTCTCATGGATTGGATTTGTATCTGGCAGCATACAACTCATAGGTGGATTTCTTGCTATTGATACCGGTGTTGGAGCAGCACTTGGAGCACCATTGATGGCTCATGGCTTCAATAATATTGTTGAAAGTGGTTATTATATCCTTTATCGCGAAAGCTATACTGGGCCAGTTAAATTCGTCTATGAAGGGGTTGGAGAAAAAGCTTTTGGAATGGATAAACGCGATGCTGATGTGGTATATACATCGGTTGATGTTGGTATGTCTATTAATGGTTTTTTTGGTTATAAGCTTTAATCAGACAATCAAAGATTATATCGGTATATAAATGCTGATCTGCTTATTGGTTTGAAACGACGAGGTATAGAAACGATGAATTACAAAGAGATAGCTTTAGAGATTTTCGGTGACGCAAATACCGTTTTTGGGCAATATAGATCATATTGAAGGAAGATATAGAATGGTAGACTATTTATATATTATTTTTTCTTTACTTGGACTCTATCCACTATATTGTACTTTTAAGAAACTTTTAATTCCCTATGATGTTTACATTAACCTTTTAGCTGTATTACTTATGATGGCATCTAACATTTTTCATCTAAATGTTGCCTATACTGGTCGAATTCCATTTCTTAGTGTATCCACATCAGATAATGATTTTATTCTATACACTTCTTTTATACTATCTTTCTTGTGTACCATTACATTTATGATCGCATGCGGCAAACATTATAGGAAAAACAAATGGTAATTTTTCAAATAGAATAAACTCACCCTAGATTAATGATTTATTCATCAGATATATTAAGGATGTAAATAATAATTCATTTTTATGCTTTATTTGATAATGGTGATTTAAACACTATATATGGTCAGGCGAGGAGTTATTGATGAATTTGGATTATGTTTCATTGTCCTTAATTCTTCTATTCCCTGTTTATTTCTGCATAAAAAGACTATTGATGTCATCTAATTTTTATCCCCATTTTTACGCAATAATATTACCATTGGCCTTTTCAGCATTTCATCTTTATGTTTTTAATTTCGATTCAATACCTTTTTTTAATGTGGATATCACTGACAATGACTTTTTACATTATTACTCTTTAGCTTTAGGTTATTTAATCTGCGTTCCTTATATAATAGCGAGACGAGTTGTTATCAAATAAATATGAAAGATAGATTCTAATAATATATGGACAATACAAGTCATATTAGGGGGTAAAAAATGGGTTACATATATATTATTTTTTCTTTATTTTCACTTTATCCTCTATACTTTGCTTTTAAGAAACTTTTAATTCCCTATGATGTTTATACCCTATGGATTTCAAGATGCATCGCGACGGCAAGGGAGTGAATCCCCGGGAGCATAGCAAACTATGTGACCGGGGTGAGCGAGTGCCGCCAACAAAGAGGCAACTTGAAAGATGACGGGTATATA
>NZ_JBHFKT010000108.1:0-1829 GCF_042879335.1 Photorhabdus sp. RM96S
GAGATAAATCAAACCGGCGCTCTGACGCCTCCGGCGTATTGGGCCGAGAGATATCAATATCGTGACCCGCGCTGAGCATGACTTGTTGCCCCGCCCGGATACCCGCCTGCCGCAACATTAAATCATTCCCAGAAAACAGATTAATATTGCCCGCCGCGTTTAATTGACTTCGATTGGCATTCAGGTTATGACCCGCGCTTAATGTCAGATGGCGTGATTTGTCTAACTGAATACCGGAGAGATCCAGATCGTTGCCCGCTGAAATCCGCAAATGATTATCGGCCGAAATTGAGGCTAATGATTCAGCAGACTGATTCCGTCCCATTTGGATGTCGCCTTCACGCACCAGCAGCTCAACATTTTCCCCTTTTAACTCTGCCTGACGGGCAGTGATATCTTTGCCCGCAATCAGCGTCAGATTTTTATCTGCCGCTAATTTAACCCCGTCAGCCTTGATTTCATCACCCGCGTTTAACGTAATATTGTTGGCTTTATCGAACAAAATACCCTGAAGATCCAGTTTGTTACTCGCGAACATCTGCAAATTGTTGCTGGCCGAAATACGCGAATCATGCCTGCCTATTTGAATGTTGCCTTCACGCGCGAGAAGCTCAATATTTTCCCCTTTCAGCTCAGTTTGACGGGCGGTGATATCTTTGCCCGCACTGAGTGTCAGATTTTTCTGTGCGGCCAATTTAACCTGGCTGGTATCAATTTCATGACCCGCATTTAACGTTATCGTGTTTGATTTATCGAATAAAAGATCATAGAGATCCAGTTTGTGATCCGCGAACATCCGCAAATTGTTGCTGGCCGAAATACGAGAACCGTCCCCCCACATCTGGATGTCGCCTTCACGCGTAAGCAGTTCAACATTTTCTCCCTTCAACTCGACTTGAAAGGCATCAATATCTTTACCCGCAATCAAGGTCAGATTTCTCTTTGCCTCCAGTGTACTCTGGCCGGCATATATTCGACGCTCGGCGATGACGGACAGATCATTACCCGCGTTGAGGTGGCCTATATTGATAATTTCACCGGCATGAAGCAGAATATTTTTCGCCAGTATGAATGCCGTTCCGTTGAATTGATTAATAAAATCGGCCACCACATTTAGATCGGCTGAAAGTTTACCGTCCATCCCGTGGTTAAAGTCGTGACCAGTTAAGATGAGATTTTTCTTCGCATGAAACTGGCTTTGGCTGTTATCCAGCTTTGTCGCATTGATATAAGCGTTCATTCCCGCCGCGACGCTAGCATCCCTGTCATTATTTAACGCTTTTGCGCGAATAATAATATCGCCGCTATTGGTTTTTAGCGTCGCTGAAGTGTTGTTAATTTCAGTGCTTAAATTACCGCTCGCATCTTTTTGCAACCAGAGATGATTATTTGCCTGAATCAGCCCCTTATTCTGATTGTATAAACGGTCGATAAATAACCGCATGTCACCGTCTGCGATAATCTTACCGGTGTTGTTCAACGTGTTCGCGGCAAGCGTGATATCTTTCCCTGCCTGCACATGACTCTGTTCCGCCGTTTTAATGCTTTTACTGCTAACGGTGATATCCGTTTTGGCCTGTATATTGCCCAGAGTCACCTTGCCATCCGCCGTCAGACTAATGTCACCCTGCGTTGTAGTCAAATTAGCAAGGTTAACTTCCTTACCCGCCTCAGTACTCACCAAACGGATTTTATTGGCATACATTCCCCCCAATGATCCGGTATCAATCACGTTCCAAGGGGTATCACCCTCGCCTGCAATAGGGGCAATAGTCCCGCGTTTGAAATCAATCCGGTTGGGGCCTTGTGTCAATGTCAGGTTTTTCGCC
>NZ_JBHFKT010000109.1:0-1814 GCF_042879335.1 Photorhabdus sp. RM96S
AACAGACTCTGGCCGGTCATGGCGCTGTATTGCAGGCGTTCTTCTTCCGGTATCAGATTGAGGACCGCATCCATCAGTGAGCTTTTCCCGGCAGCGCTGCTGCTCTGTATCAGCACGGCCAGCGGACGGTCCAGCTTGCGGCTGACGGCGGCTAAGTAACCGGCCAGCAGGTTAGTGGATTCGCCCACCACGCCACAGGCGGCTAAATCAGCGGTGATGCGCTCGCTCAGTTGCGGGTCTTGCAGCAGCGCCAGCGCGGCGGCCCGCTGGTCCTCGCTCAGTTCGGGAACCGGCTGGGTTTCAGTTTGCTCACTGACACCGGCCTGTTGACACTGTTCCAGTACCAGCAACACCTGCCCCAGTGAACGCCTCAGGTCACCTTCGGCCAGCCCCAGTTCGGTGGCGGCCAGTCGCGCATAACCGCCCCGGCTGCGGGCGCTCATCATGTCCACGCTGTCGGCGAACATCACGCCGCTGTCGGTATCAACCACCTGAACATTCACTTTCATCACTGCCGCCCCGGCTTTCACCTGTGACAGGCCCCGGATACCCCACTGTTGTGTGCCCAGCGTCAGGGATATCTCGCCGTTAGCGCCGGTTTCCCAGACCACATTGGGCATCGACGGCAACGCGGCTATACCGGCGGCTAATGTGCTGACTGTTTCCGGCACCGGAACCGGCTGATGTTCAGCCAGTGCGGCCCGCTCTGTTGCAGTGGTGGCCTGTACCTCTGCCGCTTCCTGCATCGGCACGGCACTGTCGAGCAACAACCCGAAGGCCCGTTCCGGCTCAGCGACCTGACACAGATAGCCGTTGGCATCCATGCCCTCGGGGAACACCACCCGGAACACGGTGATACCGACGGCGGTGAGTTCGGCGGCCAGTTTTACCGCCGCTTCATTGCCTGCCGGATCATTGTCGTAGGCGATCAAGACCTGCTTAACGCCATGCCGCCGAAACGCCTGCCGCATCTCATCGGTGAAGCCGTTCACCCCATAGGCGGCGGTGACATGGCGGTGACCGGCCACCCAGAACGACAGGGCGTCGATCAGGGATTCACAGAGGATGACCGTCCCTGAACTGATCAGCGCCGGCTCATTCCATATCCCGCCATGCGCGCCGGGAAGGTACAGATGCAGCGGCGTTCCTTTACGTAAACGGTCGGTGATTTTGCGCCCGTAGATCTCGCGGATCTGGCCGTTCGGGTCGATAACCGGTATCACCAGCGAACCGGTAAAGTGCTCGTGCCCGCTGTCGCGCATCAGCCCCACGGCCCGAAGACGGGCGCGGATCTGTGCGCCGGCCTGCACCGCCTTGATGGGCAGGCGATAGGCTAACGTGCGGTTGGCAAAGCCCAGTTTAAACTGGGCGACTAATTCCGGGTGGTTGAGCCGGCGTTTTTCCAGATAAGCCAGGGCTTCGGGGGCATTCAACAGCGTATGATGGTAGAACCCGACGACCCGACTGAGCAGCGCCTGCCGTCCGGCGTCATCATCGGCCAGCATGGCGGGTTCATCCGGTTTCACCAGCGGGGCCACCGAGGGGTTATCTCCCAGTATCCCGCGCAACTGTTCCACGGCCCGGCGCAGACTTAAGCCTTTGGTTTTCATTACCCAGTCCAGCACGGAGCCGCCGGCATCACAGCCAAAACAGTGATAAAGATTTTTCGCCGGAGAGATAACCATTGACGGGGTTTTCTCCTCATGGAACGGGCACAGCAGTACATAATCTTTGCCGCGTTTAAAGAGCTGTCGCCCCTGTTGCTCCACCACGGCGACTAAGGAGACGGCGGCTTTCAGGTGCTGTAATTCTGC
>NZ_JBHFKT010000110.1:0-1808 GCF_042879335.1 Photorhabdus sp. RM96S
TCAGTTTGGAGCATGGTTCAATCAAGCCGGCAAGTGGGTGTGTAAAGAGATTATTGACCCGATAAGCCATCAGGTCAGCTACGCTTTTTCCTGGGTTAATGAACAAACGGGGAAAATCGTGACCTGGACAGAGAGTGAGATAAAAGCCCGGTGGCAGACTGTACAACAGGGTTCAGATATCACCCTGGAAGAGCTAAAAAATATCAGCTGGATGCAGATATTAAAAGAGGTGGGTGAAGGCATGCTGGAAGTGGTGGTGATTATTGCCGGTGTTGCCGTTGTTATCCTGGTCACCCTTGCCGTCGCTGCTGCATTGATTGCACTGGTGGAAATTTTAGCTGCCGCTGCTGCGGTAAGCGCCGCCGCGTTAGCCGCCGTCCTGGCAATATTGGCGAGTGTGACATTCGCCACCGCCTCATAATTAACGGAGAGAAAATATGGATACTTCAGATTACTTTGCCCAGTTGAAATCACAACTGACCGCGTTTACCTTCCTCAATGGCGATGGGCTGACCGTTTCTCGTCTTGGGATTTCTATCACTCTGTTTTTTAAACAGGGTTACACCCAGGAGAAAAAACAACGCATTCTGGCCTGCTACCGGCGCTTTCGGGAGGAATTCGGTACTCACCTGCGTTTTCATGCTCATGAATTTAAAGGGTTAAAAAAATATTCCTCAGAAAATATAGCTAAAGTAGAAGAGGCTATTCTTAATCAGAAAAAGAATCAGCCCTCTAGTTGGGTGGTCAGTGATGCTAAAAATATCTATGAAGCTCCTCGCTATCTGATGCGTTACCTGGATTCCAGAGAAATCGATGGTGACGATGGTAGCTCTTACCTAAGCCTGACACTGCCTTGGGATTATCTAAAAGGACAAGACGGCATGGCTCGTTTTATGGCCTGGCTGGATTTTCTGTGCGAACAACTCGAACCGGATAGTGGGGACTGTGGCTACAGCCTGGTCATCCCCAGAGATTACCATGACTACTTTCCCTTAGAGTACCAGCTAGCGCAACGTTATCCCTCTCTGCAAGTCAATTCTGCGGTCCATACTGCGGTATTACAGTACGGACATTCCATTCGTGGCATTAATTGGATCACCCTGCTGTCCAAACGATTTGTAAACCGATTGGGTGGGGAATTCTGGATACGTCCTGTGCTGCGTCCCTACCGGGATGTGGAGATTACCCCTTATTCCAATGGCCTGATGATCCGGGCTGGTCAATACCCGGATTTAACGCCACTACCGGGCAGTGTCCCGGAGAGTTATTTTGCTATTAACCAACTGATACGTCCGATACGGGTGATACCTCGTGAAGGCCATTCATTGCACTTTTATGGTGCCGGTCATTTTGATGATATTTCCACACTGGCTTGGTATGCCCGTTATGACCGGGGGCCGCTGCAAGTGACTCCTCTGAGAGGTGACCATCCTGCATTGGTCAGCGGGATCTGGCGAACCGATAGCCTGCCGGGCAAGCAGTATTTCTTTGCTCAGGGGGCGACGGCTTTTGATGTTCCAGGTACAAAACCGGGCACAACCCTCTGGCATCTGGTACGGGAAGCGGCAAGTATGTGGGAATAACAGATTATCTATTGCCTCATAATTAACGGAGAGAATATGGATACTTCAGATTACTTTACCCAGTTAAGATCACAACTGGCCGCGTTTACCTTTCTCAATGGCGATGGGCTGACCGTTTCTCGTCTTGGGATTTCTATCACCTTGTTTTTTAAACAAGGCTATACCCAGGAGAAAAAACAACGCATTCTGGCCTGCTACCGGCGCTTTCGCGAAGAATTTGGCACT
>NZ_JBHFKT010000111.1:0-1804 GCF_042879335.1 Photorhabdus sp. RM96S
AGCAAAAGAAAGCTATTATCGATGACGCCAGAACAACTGGAAAAGATTGAGGCTGCTTTTGCTGAGCGTTATGTACAGACATTGGCAGCATTAATTATCGAATGGGAAACTATTGAGGAGTTTGATTACGTTGGTTATATCCGAGGGCTACTTACCGAATTAAAAAATATCGGGATTACGGATGATTACAGTGTCAGAGGAATATTAAAGTTATTCTTCTTACGAAGATACTCATCTGTTAAAGAATCGCCTACTCGTTGTAAACGCATATTAAATAAAATCTGTGAACCGGGACATATACGGGCTGAAGAGTTGCTATTACAGGAGTTAGGTGATTCATCAGTACCTTGGTTCCATTTTAAAGACAAATTATTTTAATTTTGCCAGATATGGAGGAAGCAATATGGGTAATGCGGTAAAGATTGGTGATATTGGTACGGCGCATGGTGATTGTGGCGCGACACCGGTTATTTCGGGATCGACCAGTGTGAAAGTTGACGGTATTCCTTTAGCTCGTCAGGGAGATAGCTTGGCACCACATTCATCTCATTCACGAATAATTGCCGGTGGTTCCAGTACCGTTTTTGTTGATGGTAAACCTGCGGCGAGAACCGGTGATGCGGTGAGTTGTGGTGGAATTGTGGTTGGTGGTGGTAGTGTGAATATTGGTTAAGGAAAAAACATGCTCTCAGTTAATATGCGCAGTGCGGTTTGTGATTGTAAAACTCCGGACCCTTGTATTCACAAATTAGTGTTAAAAGTCGGGAAACGGGTTTTTCACTATAACCAGATTGAACCGATAGGGGATATTTGGGTAGTTGATGAAGCGGAAGGGATACCGGTGTCTGTTTCATTGGTGGGAAAACAGTGTATAACGGAAAACGCACACTGTCCCAAAGCGGTTTTCTATAGCCCGGATAACCCGGCGTTTCAATTTTATGAATTGGATAAAAATCCAATTAAGGGACCGGGAGTAGATTATGAAATCAGTTTTTCCCGTCATAGCTTGTCGGTCGATCCAATAGCAAATGATCCGTTAGGTTTTATTGCATCGTGGTTGTTTCAGAAGGGGGATCTGAATTATTTACCGCATACGGATTATATTCTGACCCTGACGCAATGTTACGGTCAGCCTTTTGCCCAGCGCTCATTTCTCTTGCCGGATGATAAAATGAAGAAGGTGTTATTGGGGCTGGTGAACGCACTTGACACTAAAATCCATGTGTTGCCGCAATATGAATGGACACTGGATGTGACGATAGGGGCAGAACAAGAAGTACGGGAAAGAAGCGCGGCGGAAAGAAAAGCGGAGGCGTTGAAGGAGAGAAAGAAAACCAATCCGAACGCGAAAAAGCCCGGTCAAAACTGGCATAAACACACGGCGGGTTATGAATTAACGGACACGTTAACTGCCGAAGGGAGTTTTGCTTATACGCTGGGTCCTTATTCCCACACACTCACTCGTGAACTGGAAGAGGAATTTAAAGAAAAACGTAAAAAACTGGGTCTGGTGAATAAAGGCTTGCAGGCGGTTGAGACGTTGCAAAAACTGTTTTCCAGTGAAGGCAGTCAGGAAATTAAACTGTTGGAGGTGGAAATCCAGACTCCGGAAATAAAATTAAGCGGTGGTAGTAAACTGGTGAATGCCACACATGGCGACGCAGCTTATTTTGAGCATACGGTTTCGGTGGCGTTAGCGCCGCTGATTGGGATAAAACTGCGGCTGGATTTAATTGAGGCGTTTGCGACGGAATTTGGGGTTGAGAAATTAATCGCCTTAATTCGTGAACAGGGATTAAAAGGT
>NZ_JBHFKT010000112.1:0-1778 GCF_042879335.1 Photorhabdus sp. RM96S
TGAAAACATAAAGATTACCTCAAGTCGTGTTTGTTATTGAGATCAATCTATGAGGAAAAAGTTCAATAACGAGGGGGCAGGTTAAAATATTTGTGTAGGAAAGACAGGTTTAGCTGGGGGAGGAGGAAATAGTAGCTCAGTTCAGACATTCCTCAAAGGGCAGGTATCCTATGAAATCGCAACGCAATAAATTAGCGTCATTTAATTGTTATCATTAAACCATCTCCTGAGGAGATAATGTTGTTCGGTTAAGGTTTTTTATAACGAACAGGATATTTTTCTGGTGTATAAGGCACTGAACGTTCGTAACTTCGGTGCCTTTTCTCTTTGGGTAGGATTATTGTTTGATAATGATTTATGGGATATGTCTCAGTGAATAATAGAATAATTTTCCTGCTCGATTTAACATGCTAACTTCATTTTCTTGGGTGAATTATATAAATAGTTGTGTTGAGAGTAATGAAAACATATACAAGTAACATAGTGTCGGTTAGTATTTAATAGGTTAGATAAGTTATTATATTTAGTGAAGCTATATGATACATTAAATAAACCCATGAATTATATTTCACAACCATATGGTTTTAATTTATTTACAAGTTGAGTTTTTCGTATAATATTTAATTTTGACGATGGTGTTGTTAATTTCTTAGTCGTGTAAAAAGTGGGTAGGGATAATAATATTTTTAAATTTCGTCAAGCTTGTTGAATATTTCCATAATGACAAATTTGAAAGGAAATTATTATGTATTATTGGATTGTCCTTGATGAAAAATACCAAGTGATAATAATTTAATTCCTGAATTAAGAGGTATATATGTCTACAGAGGATATGAATATAACTGATCAAAAAGTTGGTAAAGATTCAGTGGTTGTTGGGAATGCCGAAGCACCAGCAATATATGCTATAGCAATTGGTGCTTCACCACTAATTTCTAAATCAATTAGTGAGGGCGCTATTGCTATTGGGCAAAATCAACTGGCGGGTAGAGAAGAGAAAGAGAATAAGAATGATAAAGTCAAATGGCCCATTGCTATTGGTGCTGATTCTGTATCCAGTGGTACAGCTTCTATTGCCCTAGGGCAAAAGGTTGTTGCTAGTGGGGTTCAGGCAGTAGCGATTAGTCAAAACTCCATGTCAACAGGAAGTTCGAGTGTTGCAGTGGGATCAGGCTCAATATCCAGCGGCTCGTCTTCTATTGCTCTGGGGCAAAAGGTTTCTGCCAGTGGGTCTCAAGCAATTGTGATTGGTCAAAACTCTTCTGTAACAGGAAGTAGGAGTATTGTATTAGGATCAGACTCTAAATCCAGCTCTTCGTCTTCTATTATCGTGGGGCAAAAGGTGAATATTAGTGCGTCTCAGGGAATTGCGATTGGGCAAAACGCCTCTGTAACAGCAAGCGGGGGCATTGCATTAGGCGCAAATTCTGTTGCCAGTAAATCGAACGTTGTTTCTGTAGGAAGACCGGGCAATCAACGTAAGATTGTGAATGTTGCTGCCGGGAATATTTCCAAGAACAGTACGGAGGCGGTGAATGGTCAGCAATTATATGCTGAATTGGCAAGAATGAATGCATTGGATATAAAAAATAAGCAACTGGAAATGGATATTAAAAAGCTGGAGAGTACTATAGATAATCTTACCCATTCTATTACTCATCTTACTCTGGGAACCTCTAAAAACTCTCAATACAAAAAATAAGATCAATTTTGCACTCACCAATAAATGACCTTATTGTGTATGACTTTTTCTTGCTTTTTCAGGGGAAAAAATAAAC
>NZ_JBHFKT010000113.1:0-1753 GCF_042879335.1 Photorhabdus sp. RM96S
GGTTTCGCGGTACTGGACGCAGAACTCCCGTTCCGGGTGGGGGTTGCGCAGGCTGAACGCCACATCCCGGACGCCGTTCTCTTTGAGCAGGGTGGTGAGGATGGTTTTGATATCCTGCTGCTGAAAAATCCGGGCATTCTGGCGCAGGGTGGCGCGCCACATATCGGGCCGGATAGTCATGTCATAGCGGGTCTGATGTTTGCCGGTATTGCCCTGGACAAAACTGGCGACCATGCCGGTGACGGTACGCTCGACTTTGCCTGCGCGCAGAATGGTCAGGGTGGCGCTTTTGTCGAGGACGGCGGCGAAATCAATCGCCGGGTCGGCACTGGCTAAACTGACGGTCAGCGTGAACGGGGTGGAGAGGGCCTCGTGCAGGGTAAAGCCGGCCACCACGAAGGTGTGCGGCGGCAGTCCGCCGGCGGTGAGGGTAAACTGTAACCCGCCGGCGCTTTGGGGACTCAGCCGGTCAGCGATTTGCTGAGCGAGGCTGGCGGCGCCGGCGGTTTTTTTCTGGAATGACATATAAGGGTTCCTTCTCTGAATTTACGGGCGGGGCGGCCCGGGGAGTGGGGTCAGCCCGGCGGCTTGCTGCAACGCGTCATACTGGCTGAGCAGGGCGTTAAACCGGTCGTCGGTCTTTTTTATCAGCGCCGGTGAGACGCTCTCACCCTGTTCGACGGCGGCGGAAAGCTGGCGCAGCAGCTCTTCCAGCGGGACGTCACGGTTGTGGCTGTGCTGGATTTGGTAAATCGCCGTTTTCAGGTAAGAGAGGGTGAAACTGCCCCGGTTGCGCTCCTGTGCCAGGATGTTGTCCGCCAGTAACTGGAGCTGATGCCCGGTCTGCTGCCAGCTGCCGGGCGCCGGCGCGTTTTCCCGCCGGATGGACTGTAACTGCTGCCAGCGCTGCGTTGCCCGCTGCTGCCGGCGGTCCTGCGGCCAGGTTTTTTGCGCCATGCCGGTCAGCTGCTCAGCCTGTTGCAGCACCACCAGCGGCGAGGTGTCCGCCAGCCGGGTTAACTGCTGCGCATAAGTTTGCAGGTCGGGGTGGTACAGCCAGGCCAGCCTGGCCCCGTCCGGGGTGTCGGTCAGGGCGGTGAGCTGCTGTTGCAGCGGCCGGTAAAGGCCCAGCCAGCTGCCGGTCAGGACAAACGCCCCCAGTAAGAGACCCAGGCCGAACCCCTGTAGTGCGCTCATCGGCCGCGGGGGCGGCGCAGGGAAACGGACCTGGACTTTGGGCTGACGGCGGTCGTATTCCGCGTCGTCGCCGGGGTCCGGTTCAGACGGCGCCGGCGCGGTGGTCTCGGCCAGGTAAACCAGCGGCGGCATCTGCACGGGTTTGGCCGCGGGGTTGGGCAGGATACGGGGCTGTTCCAGTTTTTTGGCGGTGTTCTGGAAGAACCACAACAGGTTGTCGACCTTCGGCAGGCGTTTCAGCTCGGACTGCTGGAGCCGGTCGACTATCAGCTGTAAGGCCCGCTCGGCCCGGTAAATCATCCGCAGGTCACGGGCGGTGTAATCGTACTGGCGTAAGGCGTGGCCGCAGCGGGTGTTAAACCAGTCCAGCATCTCGGCGCGGACCGCCGGCTGCGGCGGCCACAGTTCATCCCACTGGCTGACTATCACCCCGGCCAGCAGCTCGCAGCCTTCGGTAAACCCGGCCAGGCCGCTGAGCTGCATCCGGGCCAGGGTGTAGTAAATCGCGCTCTGCAAATCGACGCCGTGGGTGCGAAACAGCGTCAGGGCCAGGGAT
>NZ_JBHFKT010000114.1:0-1689 GCF_042879335.1 Photorhabdus sp. RM96S
GTGCGCTGGGCAAAGCTGCACTATTCTTGCGGGTGAAAGTCCCGTCGTAGAAAGGGAGTTAGCCAGACCACTACGTAGCGAGTCTTGCGTTTCCGGCGGTAACAAAGGAGACGAAGCGTAGACAGCGAAACACTCGAGCCGAAACCAAAAGGTGAACGTGATAGCTCCGAAATACATTTGGTCGTGTGTGCCGATAGTTTTGTTCAGCTAGCAGGAAGCAGCGTTTGAATGGTCATACTGGCAATTATCCATTCAGCCGCACACACCGGAGCCGCAGGCGTCGGCGAGTTTGTAGAGAACAGTGCGGAACCCAGGAGATCCTGATATTTCTCAATGGAATGAGTATTTCGGGTACAAGTGCCAAACACAAGGCCTGAGAAATGAATATCAGGAAGTCGGAGTCAGCCATAGTAGCGTTGAAGCGGGTAATGACCGTGGAGCGAAGGGCTGGCAGACAGATCGAACGTAAGAGGGCAACAATGACCGTACACAGCAACGACGGAGTATCATGGTTAACAAAACTTGAGCGTATAGGCGAGAAATCAGCAGGTAACAAACAATTAGTGTTCAATAACTTGGGACATCTGTTGAACAGTGACATGCTGAAAGGGCAATTCCGGCGGCTGGACGGGAGTAAAGCTGTGGGTATTGATCGCATGACAAAAGCGGCTTACGGTGAACACCTTGAGGAGAATATTCAAAACCTCATCCAGCGGATACGCAGGGGAACGTATCACCCGAAAGCCGCCCGGATCACCGAAATTCCGAAGGAGGACGGCAGTAAGCGACCACTGGCTATTTCGTGCACAGAGGACAAACTTGTCCAGCTTGCGGTCAGTGACATCCTTAACCGGATTTATGAACCGCTGTTTATGCCCTGCTCCTACGGTTTTCGGCCGGGACTAAATTGTCATGCGGCATTAAGGGCACTACAGCAACAAACCTACAGTAATTGGAATGGTGCGGTAGTGGAAATTGATATCCGAAAGTATTTCAACATGATACCTCATGATGAGCTGATGAATTTACTTCGGAAGAAAATATCAGATCGCCGTTTCCTCAGATTGATCGAGGTATTAATCACGGCGCCCGTCATAGTGGGTAAAGAAACATCCGGCAATGTGCGCGGATGTCCACAAGGTTCAATCCTGTCACCCGTGCTCGCCAATATCTACCTGCATTATGTAATAGATGAATGGTTTGGTGAAATCAGCCGTTCACATATTCACGGGCGGGCAGAGATGGTGAGGTATGCCGATGACATGGTATTCACCTTCCAGTATTCCAGCGAAGCCAAACGTTTCTATAAGGTGCTACCGAAAAGACTGAATAAATATGGACTGGAATTACACAGTGACAAATCGCAATTAATTCCTGCGGGTCACATAGCGGCAATGAGAGCCCATCAGTCAGGAAAACGCCTGCCCACGTTTAATTTTCTGGGATTTACCTGCTATTGGGGGAGAACGCGAAAAGGTCACTGGCGGCTGAAACTCACCAGCCGAAAAGATCGTTTTGCCGCCAAATTGAAGGGACTCAGGGACTTCCTTTGGAAGAATCTGAACACGACCAACAAAAGGCTTACCCTGAATATCGTCATCAGGGTGATCAGAGGCTGGATAAATTATCACGGCATATCTGACAACCAGAGACGAGTCGGGCAGTTTATCTACCAAAGTACGCGAATAA
>NZ_JBHFKT010000115.1:0-1575 GCF_042879335.1 Photorhabdus sp. RM96S
TTTGAGCATCAAGCTTTGAATTGAAGAGTTTGATCATGGCTCAGATTGAACGCTGGCGGCAGGCCTAACACATGCAAGTCGAGCGGTAACAGGAAAGTGCTTGCGCTTTTGCTGACGAGCGGCGGACGGGTGAGTAATGTCTGGGGATCTGCCCGAGGGCGGGGGATAACCACTGGAAACGGTGGCTAATACCGCATAATGTCGCGAGACCAAAGTGGGGGACCTGAAAGGGCCTCACGCCATCGGATGAACCCAGATGGGATTAGCTAGTAGGTAGGGTAACGGCCTACCTAGGCGACGATCTCTAGCTGGTCTGAGAGGATGACCAGCCACACTGGGACTGAGACACGGCCCAGACTCCTACGGGAGGCAGCAGTGGGGAATATTGCACAATGGGCGCAAGCCTGATGCAGCCATGCCGCGTGTATGAAGAAGGCCTTCGGGTTGTAAAGTACTTTCAGCGGGGAGGAAGGAATTGGCTTGAAGAGAGTTAATTTTTGACGTTACCCGCAGAAGAAGCACCGGCTAACTCCGTGCCAGCAGCCGCGGTAATACGGAGGGTGCAAGCGTTAATCGGAATGACTGGGCGTAAAGCGCACGCAGGCGGTGAATTAAGTTAGATGTGAAATCCCCGGGCTCAACCTGGGAATGGCATCTAAGACTGGTTGACTGGAGTCTCGTAGAGGGGGGTAGAATTCCATGTGTAGCGGTGAAATGCGTAGAGATGTGGAGGAATACCGGTGGCGAAGGCGGCCCCCTGGACGAAGACTGACGCTCAGGTGCGAAAGCGTGGGGAGCAAACAGGATTAGATACCCTGGTAGTCCACGCTGTAAACGATGTCGATTTGGAGGTTGCGGTCTTGAGCTGTGGCTTCCGGAGCTAACGCGTTAAATCGACCGCCTGGGGAGTACGGCCGCAAGGTTAAAACTCAAATGAATTGACGGGGGCCCGCACAAGCGGTGGAGCATGTGGTTTAATTCGATGCAACGCGAAGAACCTTACCTACTCTTGACATCCTCAGAATTTGCTGGAGACAGCGAAGTGCCTTCGGGACCTGAGAGACAGGTGCTGCATGGCTGTCGTCAGCTCGTGTTGTGAAATGTTGGGTTAAGTCCCGCAACGAGCGCAACCCTTATCCTTTGTTGCCAGCGCGTGAAGGCGGGAACTCAAAGGAGACTGCCGGTGATAAACCGGAGGAAGGTGGGGATGACGTCAAGTCATCATGGCCCTTACGAGTAGGGCTACACACGTGCTACAATGGCGGATACAAAGTGAAGCGACCTCGCGAGAGCAAGCGGAACACACAAAGTCTGTCGTAGTCCGGATTGGAGTCTGCAACTCGACTCCATGAAGTCGGAATCGCTAGTAATCGTAGATCAGCATGCTACGGTGAATACGTTCCCGGGCCTTGTACACACCGCCCGTCACACCATGGGAGTGGGTTGCAAAAGAAGTCGGTAGCTTAACCGAAAGGGGGGCGCTGACCACTTTGTGGTTCATGACTGGGGTGAAGTCGTAACAAGGTAACCGTAGGGGAACCTGCGGTTGGATCACCTCCTTACCTGAGATAGGTT
>NZ_JBHFKT010000116.1:0-1492 GCF_042879335.1 Photorhabdus sp. RM96S
CTGTCTTTCCTACACAAATATTTTAACCTGCCCCCTCGTTATTGAACTTTTTCCTCATAGATTGATCTCAATAACAAACACGACTTGAGGTAATCTTTATGTTTTCAACCTGCGCTGAACAATGGGCAAATGACACGTTTCAACATGCGGAATTAGGTGATAAACGCCGTACCAACCGCCTGGTGAAAGTGGCCTGTTCGTTGGCTAACCATATAGGACAATCGCTCGTGCAATCTCTTGACTCTCCTGCCGATGTTGAAGCGGCCTACCGACTGACCCGAAATTCCGCCATTGCGCCTCAGGCCATCGCCGAAGCCGGATTTACCGCCACCGTCGCTCACGCTCAACGTTATCGTTGCCTGTTAGCGCTGGAAGACACGACAACCCTGTCATTTTCCCACGCGTCGGTCGCCGATGAACTCGGCTATACCACCTCGACGGAAAAATCCCGGGGCATGCAGGTACACTCGGTGTTGTTATTTGCGCCTGAAGAACAACAGGTCGTGGGGTTGATAGAGCAACAGCGCTGGTGTCGAGATGTCAGTGATTATGGCAAAAGCCGACAACGCGACACACGCCCTTATGAAGGGAAAGAGAGTTATAAGTGGGAACGGGCCTCACAAGCCGTCGACAGCCGGTTAGGGGAGCAGATGGCCAACGTGATTTCTGTCTGTGACCGTGAAGCCGATATCATTGAATATCTGCGTTATAAAACGAGCCAAAAACACCGTTTCGTCATCCGTTCGATGCAAAACCGGCGTATTGAGGAAAGTCAGGATAAACTTTATGACTTTATCAGCCAGTTACAGAGTGCTGGAGAACGATTAGTTCAGATCAGACAGAAAGGCGGGCGTCAGGCGCGTGTCGCGCATTGTGATATCCGTTATGCCGAAGTGACGTTGAAAATCCCCGAAGGAAAAAGCGGTGAAGCGGTGCGGATATTTTATGTCGGTTGCTACGAAAAAGGTCCGGAGGATGGGCTTTGCTGGCATCTTCTGACCTCCGAACCCGTCAACAGTCAGGAAGACGCCCATAAAATATTCAGTTATTACGAGCGCCGCTGGCTGATAGAAGAATTTCACAAAGCGTGGAAAACGGGCGGCACGCAGGTAGAAGCGCTGCGTATGCAAAGCAAAGATAATCTGGAGCGGATGATAGTGCTGCTGGCCTTTATTGCGGTACGGATACACCAGCTGCGTTTTAAGGGTCTGAACAAAGAAGAAGCAGAGAAAGAGAGCTGTGAGACAGTATTAAGCCCCCTGGCGTGGAAATTACTGTGGTCAAAACAAGAAAAATGCCGTGTGCCGAAAAAAGCCCCGAGCTTGCATTGGGCCTTCATCAATCTGGGAAAACTGGCCGGCTGGTACGATTCCAAACGCACGGGTCGAGTCGGATGGGAACGACTTTGGGAAGGTTGGTTTCGGCTGCAAACCCTGATAGACGGCTATTTGCTGGCTAAATCAGTTGATTTGGAGATCTGATCAAGAGACAG
>NZ_JBHFKT010000117.1:0-1391 GCF_042879335.1 Photorhabdus sp. RM96S
GGCACACGGCGTCATGTGCAAGCCGGTCAGCATCTGATATTGACAACCGACACATTGCAGAGTTGGGGACGAATGCGTGCCGACGGTGATGTCACCATTAAAGCGAAAGACTTGTCTTTAGATGGGGGAAATATCAACGCCGGGAACCAGGTTCTGCTACAGGCAGAGAAAAGTCTTACGGTACGTGACACGGATATTTCAGGTCATGACATTACCTTAATCTCCAGCGGTGGTATTTATGTTTCATCTGGAGGAGATAATTCCACTGCGGCGGGCACACGGGTATTACCTATTATTTCTGCGGTTAATACGCTGCGTATTCTATCTGAACGGGGAATATCTCTTTCAGATACGCTAATTAACCGGGCGAAAAATATCTTTGTGGCGAGTAATGGGTGGATTGGTATTAATCAGCATTTGGCAGCGAATGAGAATATTGATCTTCATGCTGGAGGGGGGATAGATTTGGATGGGATTTCCCTGACCGCCGGGAAAGATATTACCCTGACCAGTGGTGACTCGATTAATATTGGCAAGATCATCACCGACAACAATTTAACCCTGATTGCCCGCCGCAATATAACGGAGACAGCGTTATCGGCAGAGGGGACGACCGCAGTCACCCAAAATAGCACCGCGTTGCACTTAGCCGGCGGTAAATATACCCCGGTGACTTCTGCGTTGATTGACCTCGCATTAGGCAATGCCGCCCAACTGGCTATCACTATCCCAGACATAGTCGGTGGAATACCCGGGATTCAACTTGAGGATAACCGAGCGCGGATTGCCGTGAGAAATAACCTGCCTATTATCCATATTGCGGCACCGAATTCCCGAGGTGTTTCACATAACCGTTATCGGGAGTTTAATGTTGGGGCTGCCGGGCTGGTGCTCAATAATGCTACCGAAGCTACCCAATCCGTACTGGCGGGACAAATTGGGGCAAACCCTTACTTTAACGGTCAATCGGCTGAGTTGATTATTAATGAAGTGGTGGGGACTTTAGCCTCAAATCTACAGGGCTTGTTGGAAGTGGTGGGGCAAAAAGCGCCTGTCTTCATCGCTAACCCGAACGGCATAACTTGTCATGGCTGTGGTTTTATCAATACCCCGGCGGTCACCTTATCGACCGGGAATCCGGTGTTTGATAAAGAGGGAGCATTAGCGGCCCTGGAAGTGAAAAAAGGCATTATAACCTTTGATGAAAAGGGGCTGGATGCAACGGCGCAGGATGCTGTCGATATTATCAGCCGGGCCACGATACTTAACGGCAAAGTGCAGGCGAAAAACCTGACATTGACACAAGGCCCCAACCGGATTGATTTCAAACGCGGGACTATTGCCCCTATTGCAGGCGAGGGTGATACCCCTTGGAACGTGATTGATACCGG
>NZ_JBHFKT010000118.1:0-1388 GCF_042879335.1 Photorhabdus sp. RM96S
GGCAGGCGGGTATCCGGGCGGGGCAACAAGTCATGCTCAGCGCGGGTCACGATATTGATATCTCTCGGCCCAATACGCCGGAGGCGTCAGAGCGCCGGTTTGATTTATCTCAATCAGGCACGCAAATTACTGCGGGCGAGCATCTGCAACTCAGCGCGGGGGGCGATATCGCGGGTATCGCGAGATTAACATCGACTAAAGGAAATATCTCGGTTAACGCCGGCCGGGATTTACTGTTCTTTGCCCAGAAATATTCGCCGATTAATGATAGCGATAAACAATATCTTTATGGCACTGGCGACGTTAGCGCGGCTCAAAATCTCACCTTAGTTGCGGCAGGCAACCTGCTGACATCAGGAACCCGTTTGACATCCGGCGGTGATATGCAACTTTCCGCGGGGGGAAATGTTCGTTTTGAATCGCGACAAGAATTTATTCGCGAGGGGAATATTGAGCGCTTTACGCAACACGCCAGCCGGCTGAATAGTGGTGGCGCATTAACTATTCGCTCCCAAGGCAGTATTTTATTCCAGGCGACGGAGTTAATCGCCAAGGGTGTGATGGATATCGCGGCAACAGGCGGTTTTCTCTATGCGCAAGCGATGGAAGAAGCCTATAAAAGTGAAGAAACGAGGAAAAGCTGTAAAGGTTTTGGCCCCATAAAGTCGTGTAAAGTGTTTGGGTCTAAAACAGAACATCGAGTACAAATCAATAAGACCAACAAAGTCACGGAATTTACTGCCGGTGGTGATATTAACCTGATGGCAAAAGATGATGTGACATTGGAAGCGAGTCGGCTAGAAACCAGTAAAAACGCGAAAATCACCAGCCAGACAGGGAAAGTGAACTTCAAGGCGATGCCAAATATTGACTTTGAGCAGACCATCACGACATCAAAAGGCTTTTTTATTACGCAGCACGATAAAGGTCACCGTGAGGAGAGCTGGATAATCCCGTCAGTGCATGTTGGCGGTACGCTGACGGTGGATGCGGCGAAAGGCATCAATGCGGATGTAAAAGTGAAAGAGGGGCAGTTACTGGAAGACGCGTTAGGGGTACTGGGTAACACCCCCGGTACGGAATGGTTAAAAAATCTCCAAGGCCGCAATGATGTCCAGTGGGATCGGGTTAAGGACGCTTACAGTAGCTGGGACAAAAAAAGCGAAAGCTTAAACCCCGTAGTGGGTGCGGTGATTGCGATTGCTGTTGCGGCGGTCACGGCGGGTTCGGGCCTGGCGGCTTGGGCGGGAAGTGGTGCCGTGGGGGCGACAGGTGCCACGGGAGCCACGGCGAGCGCGGTTTATGGGGCGGCTTATGGCGGAATGATAGGGTTGACCTCACAGGCGGCGGTGGCCTTAGTTGAAAATAAAGGGGATCTTACCAAGACA
>NZ_JBHFKT010000119.1:0-1284 GCF_042879335.1 Photorhabdus sp. RM96S
CAGGGCTAACGCATCAAAGCTCATTATATAAACAAACTCAAGGATTCGAATAAATAATCATCATTTAAACAACAGAGCCTGCGTTTATTTTCCATGCTTAACTTACGGGATTTATTCTGTTTCAGCATATTCAAAATCCATTTTCTGAGTACAGCTAAATTTTCACCGGCAAATCCTGTCCGGGCCTGGAGTTTATCCTCTCGAAACGCAACATCAAGTGACCAGTGTAAATGATTCTCCACCGACCAGTGAGAGCGTGTTGCTTGCAAGGCTTTCTCCGCATTCATTGGCTGGCTACTGATATAAAATCGGACAAAATCATGCCCACGTCCTTTTTCTGTCCGTTCAGATTGGACTGCTATTATCGTCTTTGCTTTCCATTTCTGACAAATGGGCATCTGCTCACCAACAGGGAATTGCCAGCATCGGCGATGTTCCTGGCGACCATGCTGATTATCAAATTGTTCGTAGAAAGAGGGGCCGGCAATATCTTTTGGCGTATTCGCCCAAAAAGCGTGAAATTGCGCGCTGACTTCAGCGGCCAGTGTCGGCTGATTATCTTTGACTGCCAGCAAATAATCCGCGGATTTTTCCAGAATAATCTCGGCGATTTTTGTTTGCGTTCCCGCAGCATCAATGCTCACAAGACATCCTTCCAGCGCCAATAATTGGAGAAGTTCAGGAATGGCTTTTATTTCATTGGATTTTTTCTCCACTTTTTGTTGCCCAAGGCAGAGTCCCAGTTCAGTTGACCAGACATTGACGGTATGGATACGATTAGCTCCCCGACCTTTTGCTGTTGCCCTTAACGCCTTACCGTCAACCGCCAGTTGCCCTGAAAGACCTTCCTTTTTCAAAATATGATCCACCCATTCCTGAAACAATGATTGCAGGGTACTGGCTGGCATAATGGCAAAAATCCGGTTAAAAGTGTCATGTGAGGGAACCCCATTTGCCAGGGTTAACCAACGCTTAAACCATTTTTCGCGTTCCTGAGCAAAGAGCGCAATTTCGGACCAGGTATCAAAACCACACATCATGGCACAAAGTGCCATAAAAATGACCTCAGATAGCACATGAGAACATTTTGCTTGTTGACGTGGGTCAGGTAAGGCTTCGAGGTAGTCAAACAGGGCTTTCTGAGTCATAAATAAGGCCATTATTACGGGAAGTTGTGGATAAATAACGGTAAACAGATAAGATTGCAACAAGAATAAAGCGTGGCTTATTTTGTACGGTTAATTCGTCATCTTATGGATAAAAAATGATCATGCGTTAGCCCTG
>NZ_JBHFKT010000120.1:0-1257 GCF_042879335.1 Photorhabdus sp. RM96S
GGGAACCTCTAAAAACTTTTCACAGCCACAAAATTGAGTAAAATGTAGGCACAGTACATCTCTGCAAGGTAGCGCTGTCATGATACCGCCTCGTTCTGCTTTAAAAAAAGACAAGCTGGCATCCGAATATCACCGTCGAAAAATCGATGAATTAGGTGATCCGCTACTTGTTCTTGATAAGTATGTTGATTTCTCGGCACTGGCTGACACCATAGACCTTGTCGCGCCACGTATTATTTCTCCCAAAGGTGGACGCCCGCCCTTCCCGACTGAGGTGATGGTTCGCATCATTATCCTGAAACATTTCCATAATCTTTCCGATGAAAAGATGGAATATCAATTGCTTGACCGAATGAGCTGGCAACGTTTTTGTCGCTTGACCGATGTCATTAATATTCCAGACCGTAACACGATTTGGTGTTTCGAAAAACGGATTGGCCAGGCAGGTGCCAGAGCGTTGTTTGAAGAGGCGAAGCATCAGCTTTCGACACAGGGATTCATTCCTAGAGGGGGTCAACTCATTGATGCCACGTTGATTCCAGTTCCTAAGCAGCACAATAAGAAGGAAGAGAATGAACAAATCCGTCAGGGTAAAACCCCGGATAACTGGACAGCAAACAAACGATGCCAGAAAGACACCGAGGCAACCTGGACGAAAAAGAACGGTAAAAGTTATTTTGGCTATAAACTGACCATTAATGTCGATACAAAATATAAAGTGATCCGCCACATCGCGACAGGAACCGCAGCTGTCCATGATAGCCAGTTTTTTGAAGCCGTTTTGGAGCGGTCAAATACAAGTCGGGACATTTATGCTGATAAAGGGTATGCCAGCCAGATGCGTGAACGTGCGCTGAAGGAACAGGGCTATCGTGTTCATATTCAGAGGAAAGCGTCACGCAATAAGCCCTTATCAGACTGTCAGAAAGGCCGAAATAAGAAAATAGCGAAAACCCGGGCACGAGTAGAACATATCTTTGGCTCATTCTCTCAGATGGGTGAAAAATTTATCCGAACGATAGGCCAGCTGCGAGCCACTTTTGCGATGACTCTGAAGGCAACCTGCTATAATTTACAACGTTTGGTTTATTTTGGAAAATCCGGCATTCATGCCTTTTAATTCCGGTATGTGATGAAAAAGCGATGAGTTTATTTTTTCCCCTGAAAAAGCAAGAAAAAGTCATACACAATAAGGTCATTTATTGGTGAGTGCAAAATTGATCTTATTTTTTGTATTGAGAGTTTTTAGAGGTTCCC
>NZ_JBHFKT010000121.1:0-1217 GCF_042879335.1 Photorhabdus sp. RM96S
CCCAACTTGACCCCAACTTAAGGGCAACTTGCGGTTCAATCAGTCCAACTTGCGTCGGTCGTATTCCGGGTTTTCGGGTTCGATGATGAACTGGCAGTACGATACGACGACTTTTTCTTATTATTGCCGGAACAGTGTTTTTCAACCTTCCCCAACTTGCGAGCCATTCCGCCCAGTATTGCTGCGGCCTGAAGTCGGTTTTCCGACCTCCAACTTGGACCCAACTTGACCCCAACTTAGGGGCAACTTGCGGTTCAGTCAGTCCAACTTGCGTGAGTCATATTCAGGGGTTTACCGGTTTTTCCGGCGCTGTCAGGTCAATCAGGCCGCACAGGTGGGCTTCTTCTGCGCTGTCACCGTTCCACAGCAGTTCATACTGCAACAGATGGCCGCGACTGCCGCCGTGGACTAACAGATATTCCATGTCGGCCAGTCGCTGACAGTGGACTTTTAACTGGTTATCGCTCCACTGGGTGTAATGGCGGATATCGCGGCGGGTAAAGCGGACCGCGTTCACCGGGCGTTGCTGCGCTGTCGCCGTCTCTTTCACCATCGCTTGTATCAGCAGTAACAGTTTTCGGGTCTGGGGCGACATTTCATCCAGCGTGCGGCCTAATATCTCGTGGGCCAGCCGGTTTGCTAAGCTAATATCGTCTTTGGTCACCTCGATATATTCAAGCCGTTTGCCCCGGTGTTCCGCGGTCTTCACCTCGCGCTGGTGCTGATGCAGCAGGGCGATACTTTGTATCAGGGTAAGATATTTCATGTGGTCGCGCCGGGTGCGGGTTTTATCGCTCATGAACGTTAACTGTGAGGCATAAGGGTTAACCACATTGAGCGGGCGTAACAGCCGCTGGGCGTTTTGATGCAGTTCGGTGATATACGCCTTTTCATTCTCCGCCAGTAAGCCTTCGAGGGTTTGCTTATGGCGCTGCAAGGCGTGGATAGCTTCGGTCTGCTCCCGCGATTCGTTTACCGTCAGCACCAGACAGCGGTTTAACAGCTCTTCATCGACATCTATCGCGGTGGTGGTGAGCATCAGCATCACCGGCCCTTTCACCCTGTACTGTTTGGTGACCAGATTCCCGCTGGCATCATCTTTACCGGTGCTGGCAATGGTCAGTTCGCCGTCGCTTTGCAACAGCTTAAGCGCATAGGCGGCCTGCCGCACCCCTTCCTCTTCGGCAATGGCTAAGATTTTATGCTGGAGATTGGTT
>NZ_JBHFKT010000122.1:0-1208 GCF_042879335.1 Photorhabdus sp. RM96S
CAGGGCAAGATCGTGAATATTTTGTTAAAAAAATCAGATTTGACCGACGGTAATAGTTATGATCTCATACTCTCTTTTTGAGAGCAAAAACCATGTGCTTTGATATTTTTACTGAACATTTCTCAGACATTCAAGATCCCCGTCAAAGCGCTAAAGTCGCCTACCCTTTATTCGATATTTTATTTGCCTCATTGTGCGCTGTTCTGGGCGGCGCAGATGGTTGGAGTGAGATCCAAGAGTATATTGAAGGCCACCATGAATGGTTTCTTGAACATAATATGTTCAAGGCGGGGATCCCTGTTGATGATACGATTGCCCGGCTTCTCTCACGGATTAATCCGGAACAATTTAATCTGTGTTTTATCAACTGGATGCGTTCGGTTCATCAGGTTACTCAGGGAGAATTAGTGGCGATTGATGGTAAAGTCTTACGGGGTGCCTATGCCCCGGGAGAACGCGGTTCGGCTCTCCACCTTGTGAGTGCTTATGCGACAGCCAATAAAATGGTCATCGGCCAGGTTAAAACCCAGAAAAAATCTAATGAAATTACCGCAATCCCGGAACTCATTAAGTTGTTGGAACTGAAAGGCGCGCTGATTTCCATTGATGCGATGGGATGCCAAACGCAGATCGCTCAGGAGATTATTGATGCCGGCGCGGATTATTTATTAAGTGTGAAAGACAACCAAAAACGTCTCCATCGTGCCATTCAAAAAGCCCTGGAAGCCCAGCGCGTTTTGCCCTTAACAACCGAAAAAGCGTTGATAGAACAGGGTCATGGTCGTCTGGAAATCAGAGAAAGCCATGTGCTGAATGCCGATACATTCAAAACCGATTTTCCGGAATGGACGGGATTAAAAACACTGGGTGTCACAATCGGATACAGGCAAGAAAACGGCAAATTGCCCAGTCTGGAGTACCGTTACTACATCAGTTCAGCCAGACTGACAGAAGAACAATTTTCTCAGGCAGTACGCAGCCATTGGCAAATAGAGAATAATCTTCACTGGGTGCTTGATGTGACGTTTAAGGAAGATGATTGTCAAATTTACCGTGAAAATGCGGCGGAAAACATCGCGATATTACGACGTATTTCGTTAAACATGCTGAAAAAAGAAACGAGTCAATTAAGCATTAAAGCGAAGCGTAGACGAATATGGATGAAAACCCAATTTTTGGAGCGAGTATTACAGGCGGGTTTTGCTAAT
>NZ_JBHFKT010000123.1:0-1183 GCF_042879335.1 Photorhabdus sp. RM96S
AACGGAATGCCCTCTTTGTCTTTCTGAAAACGGCCGTAACTTTCAAAAATATGAAATGGCGTGCCGTTCTCCGCTTCAAAATCCGTGGCGTTATGCTGTAAAGCGTAATTGGGGTTGTGATAATTTCTGTCTTTTTGGTCGGTAGATTCCGGGCGCATGTAGGAGCCAAGAGACCATTTGTAGATAACATTTTCTTCTACTGCGCTGGTGACGTCCGGGTTATAAATCAACGTATCCGGCGCTCTCATGTTCAGGTAGCTATCACTGAGATAGAGCCCGTCATCGGCGAACCAGAAGAAAATCCCCTCCTCAGCCGCCAGGCGGGTAAAGAAATCATAGGATGATTCCCTTTTCATGGTGACGTATTCCCGCGTTGAGTGTGGGTTATTCAAATGCATATTGGCCCGGAGTTTCTTCTGTTTCAGTATGCGTTGTAAAATATCGGGGACACTAAGCTGGTGATAAATACGGCTGTCCTGATCGAGGGTCAGCAGCCACATTTCTGGTCTGACTGTCAGGTGATACTGAGTTTGATGTCGGTTTGTGGCGCCAACAACCGCACTTGCAACCAATCCTTTCACTTCACGTTGCAGAATATCGTCACGGGTAACGGTGAACAGCCCGGTTTGGAGCAGGAGGGTGTCCGTGTCTATATTTGAACGGTTTGCCGCTAATGTGAGAGACAGGGTAAATAACGCTGAAAGCGCTTCATCTAATGTAAAATTCACTACCGCAAAAGTCATGGGCGGCAGATTGCCGATGGTGCAGGAAAAGCGGAGTCCGGTTTTCATAATGTTTCCTTCAATTACATGATCTTCTGATGCCCAGGCATATTGTAAAATTCCCAGTATTCATTGGTATCGTTATTGATAACGGTTAATCTGTGAAAGCTGGTTTCAACAAAACAGAGGGAGAAAGCGGTGTGTAGTGTTTTGGCAAAAACGTACATTTCTCCTTCATGCTCATAATTTTCTGGTGTCATGCGCAGTGTGATGGCTTGGCCTCTCACAGGAATGCCTTTGTCAAAATGGTAGTATGGCTCAAGGTAGATAGCGCTGAGGCTATCGGCCATGCGCTGAATATGCCGGCTACGCGGGGCGTCCAGATGCGCGAAGGTATCAAGTTGTTTGACCAGAGATCTGACTGATTCAATATGACTGAGAAAAAATGGCCCAATCGACAA
>NZ_JBHFKT010000124.1:0-1170 GCF_042879335.1 Photorhabdus sp. RM96S
CAGGGCACGAGCATACTTTGACTGCTATTCATCCAAAGAAAACTCTTGCCCGATAATCATCGCACCAACCCGCTTTTTTAAGCTTGTTCCTTTGGCTCGGTGCCCCGCAATCGCATTGTTTGACCAGATTCAGGACGATACGACGGAATAAGGCCAGATTCTCAACTGCACCCTCCAGAACAATTCGTGAATCATCTTCTTTAAAGACCACATCAAGAATATAGTGCTGGGTATTTTCAATCCGCCAATGCTGGCGAATATAATATCCCAGTGATTTATGCTTGGGCGAAAGGGAACTCACATAATAAGACGTGTCCACCGTTCCTTTGCCATTTTGTGTCCGGTGACGTTCTACGGCGATAATGCTACGAATGGTCGGCCATTTCTCGATTAATTCTGCCGTAAATTGGGGCTTTAACTGAAACACATAACGCTCTTCACGCCGGCCATGGGCTTCTTGCTTAACTTCCGTGATAATTTTTTCTTTACCGGCATCAAACACCGCCTGAAATTGCGATTGGACGGCTTCCCACAGATGGGGTTGATTTTTTTTCACCTGAACCACGACATGGGCTTTCTTTTCGCTGATTTTTTCCAGCGTTTGGCGCTGACAATGCAAAGCATCCAGCGTGACGATGCTGCCTTTCAGGTCAAGGATATCCAACATCTGCCGCACGATACTGATTTCCCCGTTTTTCGTGGCAGTGGCTTTCTGGCTCAGGACTAATCCTTGTTCCGTATCATATGCCGTGACCAGTTGGACGGCGTTTTGCTTTTCATTACGGTAGGCGCGTCGCAGAACTTTTCCATCGAAGGCAATGACCGGTTTCCCTGCCTGTTCACGTTGTTCATTGATCCAGTTGAGCAAAGCCTCCAACAGCGAATCAAGTTCAATAGCGCGCACAATTCTGGCAACCGTGTGTCGGCATGGTATTCCACTGAGAAAGGGGCGATATTTTTTCAGCCACGTAATTTTGGCCCGACCATAAGTTTCAATATCTTGCCAACCTTCAGCGCCAGCGAGAATGGCGCTGATGACAAGAAAAATAACATCAATCAGCTCGTATTGACGATTGATGTCAGAACGAGTTTCTTTCACAACGGTTAAATGTTCAATCAGGGTCTGGTTCGGATTCATGGGCGAGTATTAAAAAGAAAAATAAGGAGAAT
>NZ_JBHFKT010000125.1:0-1157 GCF_042879335.1 Photorhabdus sp. RM96S
CTTTATCCAGAATGCGCTGGCTCAGTTCTTTGGCCTTACCGCACGCTTCCGGTGACAGCGTGCGGCAATCGCCCAGATTTCGGGAGGCCAGCGCATTATTCTCAATAACAAACTAACAGCGGAGAAAATCCCAGCCCAGCGGCTGGGATTTTTGTCACTCAGATAATGGTTCCAAACTAAGTAGGTGAGCTTTTGCCTTTTCTATGATGTGCAAAAATTCATCATACCTGAACTCTAGAATATTATTGTCAGGATAAATAATAATATTCACTGATTTTTTGTCCTCCGATAATGATATTTCCCCCCACTGGACCCTATTAAAAGATAGCTCAGCATAAAGATCATCTCGGCCAGCGGAACTACCTACACTATATTCCAACATACTCTTCCTCTCTGTCATTTACTGGGCGGCTCACGGAATCCAATCAATTTTGTACCATCAGCATTAAATCGCAACGCTCGTCCATCAGGAGCAATTGCTTCAACTACAGCAATCCTCTGTTTATTTTCAAAAACAAACCTAGATTCTATTTTGGTATTTGGATTGCTTAGTATTTCACTAACTATAGTCTGAGCTTCCTTATTTAAAACAGATGCTTTCTGGCTAGAATATGAATACACAGAACCTTCCCTTCCCCCGTGCTTTTGTAATGCACGTCCAGCGTCCGTCAAGCCATTACGATTGGGGGTTGAAGCAGCTTGATTAAGATTATCCCTAGATGGAAGCCCACTATTGTTACGTGCATTTTCCTCATCTTGCGGTTCCCAACCATCTGGTGTTCCAGAACCGGTTCCACCATATTTAGCCTTTTCTTCATTTGTCAGATTTTTTCCCACATTTGGTTGGTTTTCACCATCTATATAATCTGACGAACATACCCGACCAAAAGAACATTGGGTGGCTTTATCTATAGACTCTCCCATTTCCTTCAATTTTTTGTCCAAAGCTGAAGCTATTGTCTGATTTGCTTCATTCACGGTTTCACCCGTGTTTGAACCCGCTATCGGTGGTGGTGGCATTGGTATAGCTAGGGCATTATTGTCAGTAACAACCCATTCCATTGCGAAGCTGATTACCGAACGCCGATTTTCCTAATGCCCTCAGTCAGTTACCACCCGGTTTTTCCCGTGCTGCTTTGTCGCCGAACTCAAAACCC
>NZ_JBHFKT010000126.1:0-1070 GCF_042879335.1 Photorhabdus sp. RM96S
CCAGGCTGGCCTGGCTGTACCACCCCGACCTGCAAACTTATGCGCAGCAGTTAACCCGGCTGGCGGACACCTCGCCGCTGGTGGTGCTGCAACAGGCTGAGCAGCTGACCGACAGGGCGCAAAAAACCTGGCCGCAGGACCGCCGGCAGCAGCGGGCAACGCAGCGCTGGCAGCAGTTACAGACCCTCCGGCGGGAAAACGCGCCGACGCCCGGCAGCTGGCAGCAGACCGGGCATCAGCTCCAGTTACTGGCGGACAACATCCTGGAACAGGAGCGCAACCGGGGCAGTTTCACCCTCTCTTACCTGAAAACGGCGATTTACCAAATCCAGCACAGCCACCACCGTGATATCCCGCTGGAAGAGCTGCTGCGCCAGCTTTCCGCCGCCGTCGAACAGGGACAGCCCGTCTCACCGGCGCTGATAAAAAAGACCGACGACCGGTTTAACGCCCTGCTCAGCCAGTATGACGCGTTGCAAAAAGCCGCCGGCCTGACCGCGCTCCCCGAGCCGCTCCGCCCGTAAATTCAGAGAAGGAACCCTTATATGTCATTCCAGAAAAAAACCGCCGCCGCCGGCAACCTCGCCCGGCCCCTCGCCGACCGGCTGAGTCCCCAACGCGCCGGTGGGTTACAGTTTACCCTCACCGCCGGCGGCCTGCCGCCGCACACCTTCGTGGTGGCCGGCTTTACCCTGCACGAAGCCCTCTCCACCCCGTTCACGCTGACCGTCAGTTTAGCCAGCGCCGACCCGGCGATTGATTTCGCCGCCGTCCTCGACCAAAGCGCCACCCTGACCATCCTGCGCGCCGGCAAAGTCGAGCGCGCCGTCACCGGCATGGTCGCCGGTTTTGTCCAGGGCAATACCGGCAAACATCAGACCCGCTATGACATGACCATCCGGCCCGATATGTGGCGCGCCACCCTGCGCCAGAATGCCCGGATTTTTCAGCAGCAGGACATCAAAACCATCCTCACCACCCTGCTCAAAGAGAACGGCGTCCGGGATGTGGCGTTCAGCCTGCGCAACCCCCACCCGGAACGGGAGTTCTGCGTCCAGTACCGCGAAACC
>NZ_JBHFKT010000127.1:0-1029 GCF_042879335.1 Photorhabdus sp. RM96S
AAGTCACCCAAGACGACATTGCCCTGGCTAACCAGCTGGCGCATGAGGTGCTGGGGCGCACGCTGGATGAAATGCCGCCGCAGACGCGCAAGCTGTTACTGCTGATACAGGACTGGGTACGGGAAACCGCCGGACAACAGGCAGTCAGAGTCGATGAACTGCATTTTACCCGGCGGGATATTCGGACCGCTCTGCACTGGGGCGATACGCAACTGAAAGTGCATCTGGCGCGGTTGCTGGAAATGGAATACCTGTTGCTGCATCGCCGCGGGCTGACCTATGAATATACGCTGCTGTGGGATGGTGAAGATACCGGGCAACCGCATCTGTGCGGATTACTGGAGATGACTGAATCTCTGTCAGAAACGACAGGCGATGCGTTCCGGTCGGGGTCAGAGGATATTCAGTCGGGTACAGGTCGGGGCAGGGTCGGCAGTCAGTCGGTCAGTCAGAATCCGGCCTCAGGGCAGGCAACATCAGACCTGTCGGCGGAAGTGGCCGGGGTAAAGCAAAAAGCAGTTATTAAGACAGAAAAAAAACCGGCTTCAATCCCCCTGCCCGAAGAAACAGAAACGGCGAATGACGCAGTGACGGGCAGGGCGTTCCGGTCGGGGGCGAAAAGTGTCCGGTCGGATACAGGTCAGCCCCCGGTCGGTACACCGCCGGACAGACAAAATCCGGCCTCAGCACAGACAGTACAAGGCTTGACAACAGAACCGGGCGGAGCCGGAAAGAAAACAGTTAATAGACGTAAAACACAAAAGGCCCCGCCGCCCGCTGCCTCAGCCGCTCATTCCCAATCCGAAACGGAGGTAAATCATGGCAAACCGTAAACCGCGCAAAGGAAGTCTCCTGACCGTTAATGACGTCTACCGTCAGCCTGTGGGGCCGGCGCATGACCCAAAAAGCCTGTATGCGCTGCTGCTGCGCTTCGTGGCCTGGCGGCAGGAACGAAACTGGTCGGAAACCACGCTGAAAGTACAGACCCATCACACCTATCGCTTTATCCTGTGGGCCACGGAACGGGGC
>NZ_JBHFKT010000128.1:0-1029 GCF_042879335.1 Photorhabdus sp. RM96S
ACCGCCATTCAGCCGCTTCACCCGGCGATTGCCGCGGGGATCACACCGGATAATAACCATACGCAGGTACAAAATCAGGGCAATGTCCCGGTTGTCAATATTGCCACGCCGAATGACGCGGGGATATCCCACAACACCTATAAAGAGTTCAATGTCGCCACTCAAGGTGCTGTGCTTAATAACGCCACGCAAGCGGCTCAATCGCAACTGGCCGGGCAACTTAACGCTAACCCTAATCTGCATGGAAAAGCGGCGGAACTGATTATTAATGAAGTGACCGGCAGCGGACAATCTAACCTGCAAGGCCAGTTGGAGATTTTCGGCCATAAAGCCAATATGATGATTGCCAACCCCAACGGCATTACTTGTGATGGCTGTGGTTTTATTAATACTTCGAGTGCAACACTGACCACGGGTAAACCCCAATTTGATAAACAGGACGCGTTGGAAGCATTGGAGGTTAAAACAGGCCAAATCACTATTGGCGGTAAAGGGTTAGATGGCAAGACGACGGATTATGTCGATATTATCAGCCGGGCAACGGAATTAAATGGAAAAATTCAGGCGAATAACCTGTCCCTGACGCAAGGCGCTAACCGAATCAGCTTAAAAGATGGCACAGTTAAACCTGCCGCTGGCGAAGGTGTTAAACCTCAATTAGCGGTTGACACCAAAGCGTTAGGCGGCATGTATGCCAATAAAATCCGACTGGTTGCCACTGAAGAGGGCGTTGGCGTTAATTTAAAAGAGTTAACCAGTCACCAGCGTGATATTACTTTAAACGCCAATGGCAAAATTGAACTGGGAAATATTAACGCTAAAACGGACCTGAATATTATTGGCAAAGAAACCCATATTTCACCCAATATTAACGTGCAGGCGGGACAGGATATTATCCTGGAAAATACCACGCTGGATAATAAAGGTAGCGTGACTGCTGGCCGGGATATGCGGATATTTGGCGATACTGTGCGTAATAGCGGTAATAAAGCCTTGCTGCAAGCCAATAATAATATGTGGATACAGAAA
>NZ_JBHFKT010000129.1:0-1024 GCF_042879335.1 Photorhabdus sp. RM96S
TTGCGGGGCACCGAGCCAAAGGAACAAGCTTAAAAAAGCGGGTTGGTGCGATGATTATCGGGCAAGAGTTTTCTTTGGATGAATAGCAGTCAAAGTATGCTCGTGCCCTGTCTGGTGTACTGACTTCGATCGGTGCGTTTTTTTTGATTTTGCAAAAAGAGTTTTGCATTGAGCGTAGTCCCGGATCCCCGCACAGTAAGCCGCATTTAAGATCACCTGCATGGGAATGCTCATGAAAAACCCTGTTTTTTTCTCACTCAGTTGGCTGTCCGTCATGGTATTGGCTGGGTGTGCCGGACAAACTCAGGAGACTACCGCATCCGGTGTAAGTTTTCACCGTTCTCATCAGGCACGTCCCGCCGTATCCGATATCTATTCTCTGACACCAGAAGTTACGCGCTATGAGCGCTATACCTTGGTGAGTGTAGGCAGCCAGTCTGCGCAGCGTGAACCACTCAATCAAATCATCAATATCACTATGCCAGTACCATTGGTACAACGCATTGGTGATGGATTGCGCTATCTGCTATTTGGAACCGGTTATTCGTTGTGTGATACCGCCGCAACCCATTTCGTTAAATTGATAGGCAGGCCATTACCGGCTATTCAACGCAAAATTGGGCCGATACGGCTCAATGAGGCGTTACAGATTGTTGCCGGGTCTGCATGGCGTATCCGGGTAGATGAGGGAGCATGAAATTGTGTGGGGCACTACATTGGTGTTTATGCTGCTATGGCTAATGTAGAACCATCAACCGTACTCCGGCTAGCTCATTAATTCTGATGTGGAAAGCATTTAAACGACTGCCCCACAGATTTTTATGCTCTCCAATATATTGAATTTCCTGTAGAACTTTATAAAAGTTATAATTTTTTCTTAATTAATGCTAATGTATGCATACATTAGCATTAATCAGACCGCTGACAAACCCCATTGAAAATAATGGGGTTTGTTCCTTTCATTACGAATCATAATACAACTCATTTTCCTCATTGACCCGATTCAATCGCCCGTCAGGGCGTT
>NZ_JBHFKT010000130.1:0-980 GCF_042879335.1 Photorhabdus sp. RM96S
GGGGGCAGGTTAAAATATTTGTGTAGGAAAGACAGGGCTGCACGGGGCGGCGATGGCGAGCACGGGAACGAGCAACGGAGCGCAGCGCAGTGCGAGCCGCGCGCAGCCAGTGCAGCAGGGTTGGGGCGGGGGACGTAAATTAGCGGAGGCCGCAGGCCGACCTGCCTTCAGGGGGGGCCAACGGTTGCAGGGCAGCTAAAGAAGAACTTGGGGTTGCCGATGGCCGGCTCAGACGCTGACAGCAGAAGGCGCAGCCTTGTGCGCCACACCCGCCAATGCTGACCCGCGGGGGCGCAAGACATAATGCCAATTATACGCATTAAGCCGCTCATCAATGCTCAGGCGGTTGCCCGGGCTCACCGGCGCAGTGCGTATAATTCCCCCCGCATTATGTTCAATAGGCGTTGGGCGGCCTGGACCGGCTCAACGGGGACGTCGGGGCTTGGGCCGCCTGACGACTATTTACCCCCGCGTGCACCGATGCCGACGGGCAGTCCGGCCACGGTCTGCCCCCACACCGAACCCGCCCAACTCAACGGGGGCGTGTGGATGCTCAGCGGCTATCGGGGGTTCAGGTCAGCGTCGGGTTGTCCGGCGGCGTGTCGGCATCGGCGTTATCGTCGGCGTACAGGTCGGCCAGTAAACCCACCTCATCGGCGTCGCTGACTTTTTCGTCGGCCATTTGCTCCGCCGGATGCGTACTGGCGTGCACCGCCTGCAAGGCCCGGATAGAGACCTGCGTATACACCTGGGTGGATTCCACGCTGGCATGGCCTAACATCGCCTGTATCCAGCGCAGGTCTGCCCCGTTCTCCAGCATCTGCGTCGCCATCGCATGCCGGAACAGGTGGCAGGCACCTTTTTTCTCGATGCCGGCGGCCCGGATATAGCCGCTCACGGCATTCGTGATACCGTTCGGCTGCAACCCGTCGAGACCGTCCATTGCCACGAACAGCGACTGGATGTCCGGGGTGACCAGC
>NZ_JBHFKT010000131.1:0-979 GCF_042879335.1 Photorhabdus sp. RM96S
ACTAAGTTGTCCATAGCCTGTTCCCCCTCGGAGCTGTTTTTGGTGTGCACCAAAACTTTGCTCCTGGAACAGGCTTCTCGTCAATTTCTTATCCAGAATTCGGGTTAATTAATAACGAGGATGATGATCATTTGGGACGTTACATATTACCTTCCTGCAAATAGTTATTTTTCAAGCTAACGTAATGGCTTGCTGAATAACATAGCCCTTTTAATTCTTCAGGTTTTAGTTTTCTGACCTGGCGGGCAGGGCTGCCAATATAAAGGTACCCACTTTCTAATATCTTGCCTGGGGCTACTAGGCTGCCTGCACCAATAATAACGTTATCTTCAATCACTGAACCATCAAGTAGGATGGAGCCCATACCGATGAGTATTTGATTACCTATAGTGCAGCCATGAAGTATAACTTTATGCCCGATAGTGACATCATCTCCCACAATTAAAGGAAAACCATCAGGATTGTCTGTCGTTTTGTGTGTCACATGTAATATAGAGCCATCTTGAATGTTAGTACGTGTACCAATAGATACATAATTAACGTCCCCACGGATGACAACTAAAGGCCATATACTGACATCATCAGCAAGTCTAACATCACCAATGATTACACTAGATGAATCTAGCATAACGTTCTGACCAACTTTGGGCTGAATACCAAGGTAACTGCGTAACGTTTCGGACATGTATACCTCTGATGAAAAAATGGAGATTTACTTTAAATAAGATTTTAGTGAGGAAAATACCAGTATGCAATGAAAGAAACTTGTTGAATAGGGCTATGGTGGTCGAAATTTTACCCAAAAAGAACAAGAATTCGCCTGTTGATGGTGGGTGTGAAAAAAAAGTATTGTATAAAAATCTGAGCTCCCTATAATGCGCCACCACTGACCGACACAACGCTGATAAACATTGTGAGGTCGGGCAGAGAAAAAGCTAATAAGCGCTTGACTCTGCGGGCGAAAAGCGTAGTATACGCA
>NZ_JBHFKT010000132.1:0-898 GCF_042879335.1 Photorhabdus sp. RM96S
GGTGACCGCCCAGTTTGGCGGGCCGCGAGCCTGTGACGAACAGTTTGTGTATGATGCCGGCCAGCATCTGCATTACCAAAAACGGGTACCGGAACGGCTCAGTGAAGACCTGCGCCAGAGCTACCACACCCAGCAGGCGGGGCGGGTGATTCAGCACGGCGCCTGCACGTATCGCTACGATGAAAACGGGCGGCGGACAGAGAAAACCGAGCAGCGACGGGGCTACCGGCCGCGGACCTGGCGCTACCGCTGGGATGCGCAGGACCGGCTGACCGGGGTTATCAGCCCGGAAGGCACGCGCTGGCGTTATGGCTATGATGCCTTCGGGCGACGGATTAGCAAGCGGAAGGAGACAGACACCGCCGGACCGCCGGTGAAACCGACCGCGATAATCGGCTATGATTACCTGTGGAGCGGGGAGCAGCTGATTGAAGAGACGCCGGTATATGCGGACGGCACCGTCGGGTATGAGAACAGCATTCACTGGCTGTATGAGCCGGGTACCCTGACCCCGCTGGCACGGCATGAAAAAGGTCAGCTATACTATGTGGTGAGTGATCACCAGGGGACGGTGCGGGAAATTCTGACCGAGGCAGGGGAACTGATCTGGGCAGGACGATTACTCACCTGGGGCGAGCCGGAATGCTGGCCGGTGCTGACGGTCAATGACCCGCGGAATCTGACCTGTAATCTCAGGTTTTGTGGCCAATATGAAGACACGGAAAGCGGTTTATTTTATAATCGGCACCGTTATTACGAGAGTGATACAGGCCAGTACTTATCGCCGGACCCGATAGGATTAGCAGGGGGTCTGAACCTGTATGCGTACGTGCCTAATCCGGTGTCGTGGATCGACCCATTAGGGTTAGCAGGTAAAAATTGCCAAGATGTTGGTAAT
>NZ_JBHFKT010000133.1:0-884 GCF_042879335.1 Photorhabdus sp. RM96S
AGAGCCTATCCCAAAAGGAATTGTCATATTGTATAATATTCTAGAACGGATAATTTCTGAAGGTATAGAGAGTATGGCAAACAACAAATGGCGGCTCAGTGATGAACTTTGGGGAAAAATGGCGCCACTTATTCCCGAACATAAAACTCAGCATCCGCTGGGCACACATCGTAAACGGGTTGATAACCGCGCCGCTATGGATGCCATCTTCTTTGTGCTCAGAACGGGCTGCCAATGGAACGCCCTGAATGCAACAGGAATATGCTCGTCAAGTTCGGCTCACCGTCGTTTTCAGGAATGGCGTGACGCCGGCGTTTTTGAACGCTTCTGGCAAAACGGTTTACTGGCCTGCAAGCATCTCGCGATCATCGACTGGTCGTGGTTATCACTGGATGGCTGCATGACCAAATCCCCTTTAGCGGGGACAAAAAAACAGGTCGTAACCCCACGGACCGGGGGAAACAAGGCGTAAAACGCAGTCTCATGACCGAGGCTAACGGGCTTCCTCTTTCACTCGTTGTTGCCGCGGCAAACACGCACGATATCAAATTGGTTGCAGATACGCTTGATGCACTTCAGACAGGCAAGCCCGGTAAAAAGGTCAGGCTGTGTCTGGATAAGGGATATGATGCTGAATGGCTGAGAGGCTATCTACAGAGTCGGCACTACGAGCCGCACATCCAGTCTCGCAAGGAAGAATCAGATGCCTGCCAGAATACGGACTTTAAAGCTCAAAGATGGGTTGTCGAGAGGACGCATAGCTGGATGAATCGCTTTCGCCGGATACTGATCCGATGGGAAAAGAAGGTCGAAAACTATGAAGCTATGTTACATTTTGCGTGCGGGATTATAGTTTGGAACAAAACCCTATTGGGATAGGCTCT
>NZ_JBHFKT010000134.1:0-878 GCF_042879335.1 Photorhabdus sp. RM96S
TCTCCTCGCCGTCGCGGCGCAGGTGCTGCGACCAGTCATCGGCCCATTTGGGGCCGAACAGCCCGGCCAGGGCGGCGGTGGAGCGGTAAGTCCGGTTCAGGGTCAGCGGCAGCACCCCCGGCAACGCCAGCACCGGCCAGACCTGTAGGAAGTCGCCGGTCGCCACGTCTACCGGCTCCCCGGCTTTGCTGCAAAGCTGACGGTCACAGCCGGTTTTTTTCACCGACGGGGCAGGTTCCGCCCCGGATTTGGCTTTGCCGCCGTTGCCTTTCCGGCCAAGCGGCAGTGGGAGCACGCCGGCAATGGCGACCAGCCAGCGCAGGTCTTTGTTGTTGGCGGTCAGGATAGTCAGGGCCTCACCGGTTTGCGGGGTGATGGCAATTGAGGCCGCCGCGCTGTTGATATTGGCGTCGCAGGCGGTGCGGTGGCCCAGCCGGGCAATCGGCTTGCCGTTGGCAAACACCGTTTTGGCGCCTTCGGCAATCACCACCGGGCCGGGGTGGTCGCTGCACGCAATTTTGTCCCCTTGCCGGGCCACCGGCTGACCTTCAAAAAAGACATTGGGCGAGCCTTCGACAATCTGGCCCTTATTCGCCCCATACTGCCCGAGTGCCGCGCCCACGGCCGAGACCAGTCCGCCGACAAAACCGCCTGCCAGCCCGGCCGCCGCCCCGGCCACCACGGCCATCGCCAGGCCGCCGGTTGCCACAATTAACCCGCCGACGGCCACCGCCGCCAGCGCGCCGAGCACCACGCCGCCCAGCGCCCCCCATAATCCGGCGCTTTTATTCTGGTGGGCAATCGCATCCCCCAGGCGGGCCGGGGCCTGGCCTTCGGTGGCGACGGTACTCTGGCCAAAAAAACCCATCACGCCATGG
>NZ_JBHFKT010000135.1:0-870 GCF_042879335.1 Photorhabdus sp. RM96S
TAACCCGAATTCTGGATAAGAAATTGACGAGAAGCCTGTTCCAGGAGCAAAGTTTTGGTGCACACCAAAAACAGCTCCGAGGGGGAACAGGCTATGGACAACTTAGTTGAAATTTTCTGTGATGTCGATGATTTTTGCCGTTTTTTCATCCCTCAATGGGAACAATTTTGTCTCGATAGCGGGCATCGTTTACGCCGCCGACAAGGTCACATGTCTCCCAGTGAAATCATGACCATTTTGATCCTTTTTCATATGTCGCATTACCGTGATTTTAAACATTTTTATCTAGAACATATTTGGAAATATCACCATAAGGATTTTCCAACCTTGCTTAGCTATCCTCGTTTTGTCAGTGTGGCTCCTTCCGTTTTGGTGCCATTATGCAGCTATCTGACTCAATTAAAAGGGAAACCCACAGGCATTGCTTTTATTGATTCCACCCGTTTGAGTGTCTGCCATAACATTCGCATCCCTCGACATAAGGTCTTCGCAGGGATAGCCAGGCGCGGAAAAAATTCAATGGGCTGGTTTTACGGTTTCAAATTACACCTGGTTGTCAATCATCAGGGTGAAATTCTCGCGCTTAAAGTGACTGCGGGTAATGTGGATGATCGGGAACCTGTTCGCGAATTAACAACAGAATTAACGGGTTCTCTGTACGGCGATAAAGGTTATCTCAGTCAGGAATTGGCTGACGACTTAGCTAAAGCGGGGCTCACTTTCATCACCCAAAAGCGCCGAAATATGAAAGCTCACCTGCAAGCTGAGTGGGATAAGATAATGTTGTCAAAGCGTTTTATCATTGAAACGATTAATGGGCAATTAAAAACTATTTCTCAAATAGAGCATTCCCGCCACCGAAGTATAAAA
>NZ_JBHFKT010000136.1:0-857 GCF_042879335.1 Photorhabdus sp. RM96S
CGACCGTTTGAGCGACGATAATACGTCTGTTGTTGACTAAAACAGACGGTTTATAGGAAGTTGAAAATCCTCTTCCCCGCTTGAGTTTCTGGACGACGGCTTCGGGTTCTGTTGGATTGATACGCAGTTGGCTGGCATCCTTCCCTTTTTTTTCGCGATTTTCTTGTCGGCGCCGTAATACGTTGGCTCCCTGTTCCAATTGCTTTATGCGTTTTTCTGTCTGCGCTGTGGCAGGGGTAGCCGTGAGAGTATTTTTTTCACGTGAAATCGCTTCCTGAGTTAAAAGGTGGTAATGAGAACAGGCCGCCTCTATCACTGTCCCGTCACCGGCCAGGCACGAGCCGTCCGAACGACTGCGGTGCAAAATGGATAAGGTCAGTGCCTTAAAAAACGGTCCCGTCAGGACGGATTGGTGCTGATAAATAAAACGCCCAAGACTGGCATGATCGGGCGTAATTCCCTGGCTGACAAAAATACAGCCTAAATCTAAACGCGCAAGTCGTTCAAGTTCTCTGAGCGAGCAGTGTCCTTTCATGATCCCATAAAGCAGGATCCCCATCATGGAGCGTGGAGAATAAGGGGCTCTCCCTGTCGAAGCATAATGGCGTTCAAAGGGGCCCCAATCTTGCTCATCAAGAATGTCAGCAACAATAAATGCGCAACGCTCCCCCATTTGCCTGAGATAATCAGAAAGGGAAAGGGAGCCATCCAATACAGGTAAGTGCTGAGCTTTGACAAACTGACGTTTGGTGTAAGCAGACGGTTCCCGTTTTCGAATGAATAAGGTCATAAAAGATCTGCGCCTAAAGGAAGAGCGCAGATTTTAATGGATAACATGACCTTTTGCGACACCCTCT
>NZ_JBHFKT010000137.1:0-856 GCF_042879335.1 Photorhabdus sp. RM96S
TATACGCCGGTGACTTCCGCGCTAATTGCACGTGCATTAAGTCATGCTCCTCAACTGACCATAAACGCCTCAGAAGTAGAAGGGGAAGTCCCGGGGATTAAACTGGCGGATAAGCAAACTCGGATCACCTCGAAAAACAATCGCCCTATTATTCATATTGCGGCACCTAACGCCCGGGGTGTTTCACATAACCGTTATCAGGAGTTTAATGTTGGCACTCCGGGACTGGTATTGAATAACGCGACCCATGATACGCAGTCTCTACTGGCGGGGCAAATTGGCGCCAATCTTAACTTCAACGGTAAATCGGCCGAGCTGATTATTAATGAAGTGGTGGGTACCTTAACCTCAAATCTGCAAGGGCTGTTGGAAGTCGCAGGGCAAAAAGCCAATGTTTTCATTGTTAACCCGAACGGCATGACCTGTAATGGCTGTCGTTTTGTTAATACTCCGGCGGTCACCTTATCGACCGGTAAACCGGTGTTTGATAAAGACGGGGCGTTAGCGGCTCTGGAAGTGAGAAAAGGTACCATCACCTTGGGTGAAAAGGGACTGGACGCAACGGCGCAGGATGATGTCGATATTATCAGCCGGACCACTAAGCTTAACGGTAAACTACAGGCGAAAAACCTGACATTGACACAAGGCCCCAACCGGATTGATTTCAAACGCGGGACCCTTGTCCCCATCGCAGGGGAAGATTATAACCCTTGGAAAGCGATTGATACCGGGTCATTGGGGGGAATGTATGCCAATAAAATCCGTCTGGTGAGTACTGAGCCGGGTAAGGCTATCAACCTGACTAACCTGACGGCAACGCAAGGCGACATCAATGTGACCGCTGAGGGGCAGGTGA
>NZ_JBHFKT010000138.1:0-849 GCF_042879335.1 Photorhabdus sp. RM96S
AGTCTGACGGCGGATGGCAAGGTGACTCTGGGCAATATACAGGCCAAAACGGATATCACCGTTAGCAGTAAAAGCATTAAAACGGCGGAACAGAGTCATGTGCAGGCAGGGGAAGATATCACGCTTGCCGCGAACACGTTGAACAACACCGGTAAGATTATCGCAGACGGTGACATGCGGTTATTTATCGACCATTTATACAATCAGAATAAGGGGCTGATTCAGGCAAATAATCATCTCTGGTTGCAAAAAGATGCGAGCGGTAATTTAAGCACTGAAATTAACAACACTTCAGCGACGCTGAAAACCAATAACGGCGATATCATTATTCGCGCAAAAGCGTTAAATAATGCCTGGGATGCCAGCGTCGCGGCGGGAATGAACGCTTATATCCATGCAACGAAGCTGGATAATGATGAAAGTCAGTTTCATGCGAAGAAAAATCTCATCTTAACCGGTCACGATTTTAACCGTGGGATGGACGGTAAACTCTCCGCCGATCTGAATGTGGTGGTTGATTTTATTAATAAATTCAACGGGACTGCGTTCATATCGGCTAAAAATATTCTGCTGCATGCCGGTGAAATTATTAACATAGGGCACCTCAACGCGGGCAATGATCTGTCCGTCATCGCCGAGCGTCGAATGTATGCCGGCCAGAGTACACTGGAGGCAAAGAGAAATCTGACCTTGATTGCGGGTAAAGATATTGATGCCTTTCAAGTCGAGCTGAAGGGCGAAAATGTTGAACTGCTTACGCGTGAAGGCGACATCCAGATGTGGGGGGACGGTTCTCGTATTTCGGCCAGCAACAATTTGCGGATGTTCGCGGATCACAAACTGGATCTC
>NZ_JBHFKT010000139.1:0-843 GCF_042879335.1 Photorhabdus sp. RM96S
TATACCCGTAATCATTGAAGATGCTTGATTTTATCCGAAATGGAGATCATTATCCTCGCTATGAAAATATTTATTACATCAGAACAAAAAATCAAACTTGAACGTCTTCACGACACCACTCGTGATGGTCAGGTACGAGACAGAATAAAAGCGATCCTTCTGGCTTCTGAAGGGTGGAGTTCTGTGATGATAGCCCAGGCATTGCGACTCCATCAGACCACCGTTGACCGCCATATCAGTGATTACCTTAATCAAGGTAAACTTAAATCTGATAATGGGGGGTCTGATAGTTTGCTTTCCCGAGAACAAACTGATTTTTTAATCAATCACTTATCTCAACATCTTTTCCATCACACCCATGAAATCGTGGCCTATGTTGCTCAGCTCTGGAAGATTACCTTTAGCATTCCCGGCATGAATAAATGGCTACACCGTCAGGGTTTTTCTTATAAAAAACCTTGTGGCGTCCCTCATAAATTCGACGCAGAAAAACAGCGACAATTTATTGAATATTATGAGAATCTTAAAGTCACAGCGAAAGACGAACCCATCCTTTTTCTTGACGCTGTTCACCCGACTCAAGGTACCAAACTCAGTTATGGCTGGATGCGAAAGGGCGAGAAAAAAACAGTCAAAACAACAGGAAGCCGGACTCGCCTGAATATATTGGGCGCGCTCAACCTGAATGCCATTGGTCGTACGGTGTTCCAGGAATATCAAACCATTAATGACTACAACATTTGCTGTTTTTTCAATGAAATAAGAAAGTCTTATCCTGACTATCATCAAAAAATTCACCTTATTGTGGATGGGGCGGGTTACAACAAAGCTCATCTCGTGAAG
>NZ_JBHFKT010000140.1:0-827 GCF_042879335.1 Photorhabdus sp. RM96S
CACCAGAGACGTAGGACGGGTCTCGTCGTCTACGGTAAGCTGTTTGCCCGCGGAGATTAACCCCTCAGCATTCTCCAGCGTGTGACTCACCTGAGCTTGCAGGTGATTGGCTGCCCGTAAAGCGCCCTGAGTATTGTCCACCTGTTGAGCGTTGACCGTCAGGTTTTGCGCTTCCAGCCCGTTATCCGTCTGCTTCGTTTCCCGGTTAATCAAATGAGCGGTGTTCAGGGTCAATTGCTGACCGCCACGGATAAGGCCGCCGGTGTTATCGGTTTGAGTGTCAACATTGAGCGTGGTGTCGCCCACCGCCTGCGCCTGCCCGTGACGATTGTCGAGCTGATGAGTGTTCAGGGTTAACGTGTCGGTGGATAACAACTTGCCGTCCCGGTTATCCAGCGCGGCGTGTCGGGTGTCAATAGCCAACTGTCCGCCTTGCAGATGACCGTGGCGATTGTCCAGTGGGCCGCTGGTGATAGTGGTTTTTCCTTCTCCAATAATCTGGCCCTGCTGGTTATCCAGCAACTGTCCGTCGGTATCCAGAGTCAGGGCATCTGCGGATTGTAAAGTCCCGTTGCGGTTGGTCAGTTGTCGGCTGTGAATGTCCAGCCCGCTATTTCCGGCTATCTGGCCCTGAGTATTATTGAGTGCAGTACTGGTCAGCGCAGTTTTGCCGTCCGCCACTATCATGCCACCGGTGTTATTGATATCGCCGGTGAGCAAAGTTAAGTGTCCGTCACTCAATAACCGGCCTGCTTTTTGGTCGGCATTGCGGGTATTGGTGAATCGGTGGCCGTGGGTATCAACGGTCATCTCGCGGCCAGCCTGTA
>NZ_JBHFKT010000141.1:0-805 GCF_042879335.1 Photorhabdus sp. RM96S
CCAGAACTGTGCCAGCTCCGCGCGCCAGCGCTGCTCGTCCTGCGCGTTCAGGCTAAAGGTGACGCCCAGGATCTGGGCGCGCTGCGGCCTGTCCAGTGACTGAAAGGCGGCACTGAAACCGTGCAGCTGATCGAGTTTGGTCAGCACCAGATAGCAGGGCAGATGATGATGCAGGGTTAACCGCAGATCTTGCAGGCGCAGGTGCAGCGCGGCAATCTCCCGTTCCCGCTGTGCTTTGCTGGCGGTCAGTAAGCGGTGAATATCCACGGTCAGAATAATGCCGTTAAGGGGCTGGCGCTGACGGTTTTCGGTGAGCCAGGCGAGCAGGGCCTGCCACAGGCGGGCGGGCAGCTGGGGTTGGCCGGTGTCCGGCGGCGATAGCTGGTCGATAAGGAAGCCGTCCGGGTCAATGAGGACGGCTTTCTCCCCCAGCCAGCAGCGCAGATGCAGCGGCAGCGCGTCTTCCCCGCTCAGGGTGTCCGGGGCCGCAATGTCAGTCAGCCGGCAGCCGGCCTGAATCAGGGAGGTTTTGCCGCTGCCGGTGTTGCCCATCACCAGGTACCAGGGGCGCTGGTAGAGATAATCCCGGGTCCCCAGATGGCGTTGCAGCCGGGCTTGCCAGTGCTGGAGATACCTGTCCTGACGGGTGATGTCGGCCCGCGCCGGATCGACGGTGTTCAGTTCCACATCCAGTTTAAGCTTTTCAAGCTGGCGCAGGCGGCGCCAGATTTTTATCCCGACAACGCTCAGGGCCAGCAGGAGGATGACGACCGTCGCCAGCCAGCGGGCAGACAGGGTTTCCAGC
>NZ_JBHFKT010000142.1:0-804 GCF_042879335.1 Photorhabdus sp. RM96S
CAGGGCGGGATTCCACTTTGTATTTAATTTAATCAAAGATAAGTTGACTACGGAATTCCCCTGACCAAATGGCTCTTCGACGTTTAGCCGCCTGACTGTCTTTTATACTGGTATTCTGTTTAATCACATTTAATGCAATTCGGTTAAAAAGCGCCATTTGTGCAGCCCCATCAGGATCTTTGAGTGAGATAGCATCTTCTCGAAAAGTGACATCTAATACCCAATGCAGCTCGTTTTCCACCGACCAGTGCCTTCTTATTGCCTTAGCCACGATTTCCGCCTCCAACGGTAGCGAGCTGACATACCAGCGTGAATCACGATGGGGAGGCTGACCTTTTACGCTTCGTTCACTGACTACTTCAATAACACTTTGTATTGAAGGCCATTGCCGCCGAAGGACCTCCGGCAATACGGCACGAATTTGCATGACATGCCGAAATTCTGTCCGTCCATGACCGCTATTTTTCTGCGTAAAGTCAACAAGCTCATCACTCTCATAATGCGAAGCAAAATACGATTTGACCCATTCATGGAGGGTCTTTTGATTGCCTTTGAGACCGACAATAAAATCACCGCCGCGCTGAGTAATTAACGCAAGGGTTTCTTTCTGGCAATGCAGGGCATCCATAGTGACAATCGCGCCATCAAGCGCCAGTAATTCAATCAATTGTCTGGCAACCGGACCTTCCTGACCTTTGCTTTCGGCTGCCTGATGGTATAGGGCTACACCGGATTCAACATCATAAGCACTGACCACATGCAGGGCTTCAAATAATGTCCCCTTACAGGTTCCTCTCAGGGTTT
>NZ_JBHFKT010000143.1:0-743 GCF_042879335.1 Photorhabdus sp. RM96S
CCATCGGATCAGTATCCGGCGAAAGCGATTCATCCAGCTATGAGTCCTCCCGACAACCCATCTTTGAGCTTTAAAGTCCGTATTTTGGCAGGTATCTGATTCTTCCTTGCAAGACTGGATGTGCGGCTCGTAGTGCCGACTTTGTAGATAGCCAGCCATTCAGCATCATATCCCTTATCCAGACACAGACTGACCTTTTTACCGGGCTTGCCTGTCTGAAGTGCATCAAGCGTATCCACAACGAGTTTGATATCGTGAGTGTTTGCCGCGGCAACAACGAGTGAAAGAGTAAGCCCTTTAGCATCTGTCATGAGGCTGCGTTTTACGCCTTGTTTCCCTCGGTCCGTGGGGTTACGACCTGTTTTTTTGTCCCTGCTAAAGGGGATTTGGTCATGCAGCCATCCAGTGATAACCACGACCAGTCGATGCTCGCAGGCCAGTAAACCGTTCTGCCAGAAGCGTTCAAAAATGCCTGCGTCACGCCATTCCTGAAAACGACGGTGAGCAGAACTTGACGAACATTATTCCTGTTGCATTCAGGGCGTTCCATTGGCAGCCCGTTCTGAGCACAAAGAAGATAGCATCCATAGCGGCGCGGTTATCAACACGTTTGCGATGTGTGCCTAGCGGATGCTGAGTTTTATATTCGGGGATAAGTGGCGCCATTTTTCCCCAAAGTTCATCACTGAGCCGCCATTTATTGTTTGCCATATTCTCTATACCTTCAGAAATTATCCGTTATA
>NZ_JBHFKT010000144.1:0-721 GCF_042879335.1 Photorhabdus sp. RM96S
GACACCGATAAAACCGATGTCACCGTGCACTATGACAAAGCGGGCCGGGTGACGGCCACCACCACCCCGCAGGGATACTGGCAGGACCGTTTTGCATACGATGACGACCATAACATCACCACCTATTTCGATGCCGAAGGCGGCTGTACCCGCTACCACTATAACGCCGACGGCTTAGTGACCCGCCAGGTCGACCCGCTCGGCCATGAAACCCGGACCGAATGGGATTTCAGTCACAAAGTCGCCGAAACCGACCCGCTGGGCCGGACCACGGCGTATGAGTATAGCCCTTACGGCGAGCTGACCGGCTGGCTGTCACCCATCGGGGACCTCACCGCTTACGATTACAATGAATACGGCCAGCTGACCCAGGTCACTCAGCCGGATGGCGCCCGCTGGCGGCTGCATTACAGCGAACAGGGCAACCTGGACAGCGTTATCGACCCCCAGGGGCGGGTGGAAGAGACCCGTTACGGCCCGCGCGGGGAAATCCTGCGCCAGGTCCTGCCCGACGGCCGCGCCTGGCGCTACGGCTATGAACGGCAGCAGCTCAGTGAAATTCAGGCCCCGGACGGCGCCCTGACCCGGTTTGACACCGACGGCCTGGGCCGGCTGCTGCGGGTCACCGACGCGTTACATCAGCAGACCGACTACCACCACAGCCCGTTTCACGCCAGCCCGGCGGGCAGCGTCAGCGAGATTTGCTTGCCGGACGGCCTCC
>NZ_JBHFKT010000145.1:0-716 GCF_042879335.1 Photorhabdus sp. RM96S
AGCGTTTTGCTCTCAATCCCCTCGCGGTTGGGTTGGATGCGGGCTATTTTACGGCCCCGGTTTGTTATCTGACGGAACAGTTAGGCATTATCCCCATCATAGGTTATCGCCGGCCGAATAAGGGACCAAATACCTTTCAGAAGAAACATTTCACCTATGACCAGCTACAGGATTGTTATGTCTGCCCGCAGGGAGAAAAACTGATTTATACCACAACCGACCGTCAGGGATACCGGCATTATCAGGCCCCGGCGGCTATCTGCCAGTGTTGCCCGCAGCGTGATGCCTGCACGCACGCGAAAGGCGGAAAAACGATAACCCGTCATATCTGGGAGGCCAGTAAAGAGCAGGCCAGAGAAAACCGGCTAACGGAATGGGGTAAAAAAGTTTACAAGCGACGAAAGGAAACAATAGAGCGCAGTTTTGCGGATGCGAAGCAACATCACGGGCACCGTTATGCCCATTTTCGCGGGTTGCAGAAGGTGCAAATACAGTGTCTTTTGGCGGCAACTGCCCAAAATATCAAGAAGATAGCCTTGCTGGTCGCGATGCTTTGTTGTTTTTATCTCTGGAGGGCGAGCCAGTCAATGCCCGCGAAGCGAAAATAACGCCCTGACGGGCGATTGAATCGGGTCAATGAGGAAAATGAGTTGTATTATGATTCGTAATGAAAGGAACAAACCCCATTATTTTCAATGGGGTTTGTCAGCGGTCTG
>NZ_JBHFKT010000146.1:0-697 GCF_042879335.1 Photorhabdus sp. RM96S
ATGCCCTCGGATTTAGTGATATATGAAAATATCGATGCAGCCGCACTTGATGAAAACAGCAATAAAAGTACCAGGCAAACAGAAAATAACTTTTTCATTTAAGTACCTAATAAAACCGTGCAAGTTAGTCATAATTCAGATTAAATGTCGCAATCGCATGAAATGCGCCTCGCTTAATCGTCTGGTTAGCTAGCGCAGTGGGTTCTGCCTGCACATATGCTTGCAGTGCAATCAAGTTTTCACCCTCTTTTAACGGATAGGCATCTCCCTCTTTATTCAACGACAACCGTTTGCCTTCTGCCGTTTCTATACCAATGGCAATCCCAGCGGCTTGGCTCCCAGCACTTAACGCTAATAAGCCCGGCAATTGCGTATTTTCCATGCCACTGAATGTCAGTTTAATCGATTTGCCCACACTCATATCGCAACCAGATAATCTGAGCAGAAAAGGTTCGCTATGGGTCCTACCATGCAGATACAAATATTTTTCAGACATTGTTGCAAAATCGAGCTGGATATCTTCATCACCCGGATTAATCGTGCAAGGTTCTTTAACCAATGCACCGTGAAAACGCATATTATCCTCAGCCTGTACCCCTTGATGACCATAAACCGTGGCAGCAATAACCATAAAACCAACACGCAACACGAATAATTTTAAATATTTCATTAAGTTTCCTTTCACTGGTATTCCGCC
>NZ_JBHFKT010000147.1:0-694 GCF_042879335.1 Photorhabdus sp. RM96S
CCTGATGGGGATTTTTTTACCCCAGACTTAGCCCGGACCTGGCCCAGACTTGAGGCAGACTTGCGTTTATTTAAGTCAGACTTGCTCTCATGACCTGTCGGGACGGCTGCCAGCGTTTTATCCCTGTCGGGCACAGGCAATGCGTCTCCGTGATTATTTTCCCTGATAACAGCGTTTTCATCTGCCCGGACTTGTGCCCCCGCCGGCACTTGTACTGTCCGGGCTGACGCGGGTTTTTCTTCCCCAGACTCAGGCCAGATTTGCCCCGGACTTGGGGAAGACTTGCGACCTTTCGGGTCAGACTTGCGTTCACTGCCGGCGGTTTCGGAGTCCGGTTCTCCGACATCCAGCAGGCCGCACAGGTGGGCTGCGCCGTTGTCTTCCCCGTCCCACAGCAGTTCATAATGCAGCAGGTGCCCCCGGCTGCCGCCATGCAACAGCAGGTATTCCATTTCCGTCAGCCGTTGACAGTGGTTTTTGAGCTGGCTGTCGCTCCAGTGGGTAAAGGCGCGGATATCCCGCCGGGTAAAGCGCACTTCATTTGGCTGGCAGTGCTGGATTTGCGCCTGTTCGTTCACCATGGCCTGTATCAGCAGTAACAGCTTGCGCGTCTGCGGCGGCATTTCATCCAGCGTGCGCCCCAGCACCTCATGCGCCAGCTGGTTAGCCAGGGCAATGTCGTCTTGGGTGACTT
>NZ_JBHFKT010000148.1:0-689 GCF_042879335.1 Photorhabdus sp. RM96S
TGGCGTTAATCGCCACGGAGCGGGCGATAATATCGGTGTAACTTTGCTGTGTGCTGTCCATGCCGCGCCCGTCAATCCGCACTTCCCCCTGATTGACATCAAACCCTTTCAGCCGGCCCTGTTCCATCAGCGCCTGTCCGGTGGTGAGCGTAGTGCGATGTGAGTTAATGAACCCGCAACCGTTACAGGTGATACCAGAAGGGTTGGCAATAATCACCTCGGCTTTATGCCCGGCGACTTCAATCCAGCCATTAAGGTGACTGGAGTCACGACTGTTGACCTCGTTAAGAATAACGCTGGCGTCCCCTTTGGCTAACCACGGATTGCCCGCGACCATACCGCCCAGTTGCGTCTGGGTGGCCTGATGGCTGTTATTGAGGATCACTCCCTGTTTATCCACGTCAAACTGACGGTAGGTATTGTGGGAAACGCCGTCGGCGCCCGGGGTCTGGATATTGACCTGCGGCGTGCCGTTGGCGCTGCGAATGATGGTCGGCTGCTGACGTCCCGGCGCCTGTCCGTCGGCCACAATCGCCGCCTGCGCGGTGAGCGAAACTCCGCCAAGGGCGAATAACAACCCAAACCGTAGCGCGGTGAGTCGGCAACGACGCTGCGGTGAAGACGGGCGATGAGCGCGGCGTCCGGTTCGTCCCCGTCCGGCCCGCGCTATCTCGGCCACCACCATCCAC
>NZ_JBHFKT010000149.1:0-686 GCF_042879335.1 Photorhabdus sp. RM96S
CCCCCCGGTCCGGCAGTCAAACCGACGCCCAGTGAGCCACCGCGGCTGCTGTTTTTACCGGTGGTCTGTTCGGTGTTCTGGCTGGAGGAGAGCTGGATATCCCGGCTGGCATTGAGTTGCAGGTCTTTGCCCGCCTGCAACTGGCCGCCCTGAATGCGGATATCGCCGTGCTGGTCTGGAGTACCGGAAGCGGTGAGGGTGAGATTATCCCCGGTCGTCAGGCTGCTGCCCTGCTGAGTGGTCTGGTGCTGTTTCAGTTCTGACCGGGAGGACTGGCTGCCGTAGGAGAGGTTGACACCCACCAGGTTGTTATTGGCTTTGTCGTCACCGCCTTTAGCGTCGGCCAGACGAGCAGCCTGGACTGCCTGTACTCCGCTAAGAGCGGCTTTGGTGCCTTGTAAGGCTTTGATTCGGCTGTCACTTTCATTGTTGGCGGCTTGAACCGTTTGAACTGCGGAATTCAGGGCCCCGCCTGCGGTGCCGGACAGCGCCACGGTCAGGCCGCTTTGTTTCTGTTCGGTTTTAGTGACAGCGGTATGACTGTTTTCCGCACTGGTGATGTTAATGTTTTGGCCGGAAAGTTGCGTATCGCGGCCCGCCACGACATCACTGCCGTGAAGGTTGAGCTGTTTTCCGGCGCTGAATGTCACACTGCCCTGGCTGCTGCCTACCGTGCTGCCTTTGTT
>NZ_JBHFKT010000150.1:0-671 GCF_042879335.1 Photorhabdus sp. RM96S
TCAGCCGCGCCCTGCAAATCCTGAGTGACAACACCCGCCTGCCGGGGATTGACGAGACGCTGCCGGCCAAAGCCCGGCAGGCGTTACGCGATACCCCGGATTACCGCCTGCGGGCGCGTATTCACCGGGAATTCGCGCCGGAAACCGCGGTGCTGGTGGAGTCCGGGGATAAAAACAGCACCTTACAGGGGGTTTACCAGCAACTGGTGGCGCTGCACCGGTACCTGCTGGCGATTCAGAACGCGCCGGTCCCGGGGAAAGCCGCCCTGAGCGCCGTTCAGCAGCGGCTGGAACAGCATAACGGCGACCCGATTTTCGACGTCCAGCAGCGGGCGAAAAACCTGCCGGAACCGCTCAACCGCTGGGTCGGCGAGCTGGCCGAACAGGCCTGGCGGGTGGTGATGAAGGAAGCCATCAGTTCGCTGGAAATCGAATGGCACGACACCGTCGTCAGACAGTACCAGACCTACCTGGCCGGCCGCTATCCGTTCAACCCGGACGCGACGGAGGATGTGCCGCTCAGTGAGTTCGAGCGGTTCTTCCAGCCCGGCGGCACGCTCGATGCCTTCTATCAGCAGAACCTGAAACCGTTTGTGGAAAACAACCTGACCCACAGCGCGGACGGCCAGCAACTTATCCGCCCGGATGTGCTGGAACAGCTGAAACGGGCC
>NZ_JBHFKT010000151.1:0-666 GCF_042879335.1 Photorhabdus sp. RM96S
ATGCCGGCGGCCCGGATATAGCCGCTCACGGCATTCGTGATACCGTTCGGCTGCAACCCGTCGAGACCGTCCATTGCCACGAACAGCGACTGGATGTCCGGGGTGACCAGCAGTTGCGGGCGAACCTGCTGCTGATAGAACTGGAGCCAGTTTAAGGCCCGTTCGCCGAGGGGCAATACCCGGTCTTTATTCCCCTTGCCCTGCCGGATGGTCACCGTTTTGCGTGACCCGTCAATGCTGTAGATATCGAGCCGGGCCACTTCACTGCGTCGTATCCCTGTTGACCAGAGCAGCTCCATCAGGGCCCGGTCGCGTGCGCCCTGCAACGTATTTGGGTCAGGCAGCGACAGGATATGCTCGATTTCATCAATGCTCAGGATATACCGCGGCAGGCGTTTTTCTTCCCGCGGCAACTCAATGTCCGCTGCCGGGTTCGCCAGTATCAGGTTCTGTTTGGTCAGCCATTTGAACCACACCTGTAACGGCTGCAACTGGGTGCGCTGGGTGCGGATGCTCAGCGGCTCTCCGTTGGTCTTGCGGTACTGGTACAGGTAGCGCTGGTAACGCTCCAGTATCGGCCGCGTGATATCCGCGGCAGAGTACAGGCCCCGTTCCGTGGCCCACAGGATAAAGCGATAGGTGTGATGGGTCTGTACTTTCAGCGTG
>NZ_JBHFKT010000152.1:0-665 GCF_042879335.1 Photorhabdus sp. RM96S
CAATTGAAATTATAAGTCAAGGTTTATTTTTACTTGTAAGAATACTTTTTTAGTATGTTTTAAGACGTAGGATTATTAGCAAAATCCGTTATAAATTTTCTTCAATGAAAACATTAATTCTTCATTTATTTTCTGGATATATTTTTTCATTTAAGAAAAGTATGATGTAATTATTTTTCTATAAATTAATACTTTGGTTTTTTTCGATGCTTGATAAGTTTATTGTTATTGGCGTAAATATAAGTAATCGATATTTTGATAAAGTGGTTATTGCGAATGCAAGTTAAAAACTCATTTAAATGAATGGCTTTCATTGAGTAGTTGTTGTAAATATAATGTTTCCTTATTTTTTCTTTTCTGGTATTTGATTCTTTAGGCGCTTCTATTAATGCATTCGGTAAAGATCTACCTGAGGAAATATGGGACAATGTTTTTTATAACTTGGTTGTGGGTTTTCCAGAGGTATTATACCTTGACAATGAGTAGTAATGACTACCTGATAAGAAGAGAAACGGATTGTGGCAAAGAAAGAAAAACGGCCTCACCATGACGCATTATTCAAGCATTTTTTAACGCAGCCCGAAACGGCCAGGGAATTCTTATCCCTTTATCTGCCCGAAGAAATCCAGTTGTTGTGTGATTTAGCCACATTGAAACTGGAGCCC
>NZ_JBHFKT010000153.1:0-662 GCF_042879335.1 Photorhabdus sp. RM96S
ACGGGTATTAATCTCTCCGTCAGTACCAACCGCGGTAAAGGCAGTGAAAGCGGCAACGGCGTCAGCCATAATGAAACTACGCTGGATGCAGGACAAACCGTCACCCTCAACGCCGGTCGGGATGCGACGCTCAAAGGCGCTCAGGTCAGCGGCGAACAAATTACCGCCGACGTCAAACGCCACCTGACACTCAGTAGCGAGCAGGACAGCAACCGCTACGATATGAAGCAGCAGAATGTCAGTGCCAGCGACAGTACTACTTTCGGTCCACAACCGGGCGGCTCATTCAACCTGAGTGCCAGCCGCGACAAAATCCATAGCAACTTTGACTCCGTACAGGAGCAGACGGGACTGTTTGCCGGTAAAGGCGGCTATCAAGTAAAAGTGGGTGAACACACCCAGCTTGACGGCGCAGTCATTGCCAGTACCGCAGACAAAGACAAAAACACCCTTGATACCGGCACCCTGGGCTTTGGCGATATCAAAAACAAAGCGGATTTTAAAACCGAACACCATAGCGTGAGTATCAGCACGGGCGGCTCAGCAGGCGGCATGATTCTCAGTAATATGGCGGCCAATACCCTGGGCGGCGCTAACCGGGAAGGCCATGCCCAAAGCACCACCCATGCCGCGGTCAGTGACGGTGCCCTGATTATCCGGGA
>NZ_JBHFKT010000154.1:0-654 GCF_042879335.1 Photorhabdus sp. RM96S
TCGATGAGCGGCTTAATGCGTATAATTGGCATTATGTCTTGCGCCCCCGCGGGTCAGCATTAGCGGGTGTGGCGCACAAGGCTGACGCCTTCTGCTGTCAGCCGCTGAGCCGGCCATCGGCAAAAACCCGTGTTCTTCTTTAGCTGCCGTGCCAACGTCCGGCCAACAACCCTGAAGGCAGGTCGGCCTGCGACCTCCGCTCATTGACTTCCCCCCGCCCCAACCCTGCTGCACTGGCTGCGCGCGGCTCGCACTGCGCTGCGCTCCGTTGCTCGTCCCCGTGCTCGCCATCTCCGCCCCGTGCAGCCCCCGGGGGCTTCCCTGAACCCAGCGAGGTCATGCAAAGCCGAGCCTGGTCTGAAACGCCCGTGCCTCAGAGCGTCGCAGGGGCGCCGCTTGCGGGCTCTCTGCCGCCCGCGCCCGCAGAACGGCCGCCCGCCGCCCAAACAAGTTGGGCGACGTTCGCCCGTTGCCGAAAAAGGCGCTACACTGACAAGGGCTTGGCGGGGAAAACCGGCCTTCGGGTACGAAAAGCGCGTCAGGGGGTTTTGAGTTCGGCGACAAAGCAGCACGGGAAAAACCGGGTGGTAACTGACTGAGGGCATTAGGAAAATCGGCGTTCGGTAATCAGCTTCGCAATGGAATGGGTTGTTA
>NZ_JBHFKT010000155.1:0-611 GCF_042879335.1 Photorhabdus sp. RM96S
TCACAACCCGAAAGTGTCTCGAATTGTTCAGCTTGAGAGACTCTTCACTCATATCCCAAGGATATCAGTGAGAATTTCAATTTTTCAGCTTGTTCCAGATTGTTAAAGAGCAAAATAATTCACAGCATACTGTCGCCAATATACTCTGAATTACGTTTAGTATGGTGGAGCTAAGCGGGATCGAACCGCTGACCTCCTGCGTGCAAGGCAGGCGCTCTCCCAGCTGAGCTATAGCCCCATACAGAAATAGACCGTTATCGTCCGTTCAATCAACTCGCTTAGCCGACGGGTATTTCAACGCGAGTCACGCAGTGTGCGCCAGCACATGAGTCACGCAGCGTCTGGAAGACCCAAGGATAAGTAGAGTTGGTAGGCCTGAGTGGACTTGAACCACCGACCTCACCCTTATCAGGGGTGCGCTCTAACCACCTGAGCTACAAGCCTATTACGATAACGCTATTCTCTTCTTTCATCAGACAATCTGTGTGAGCACTGCACTTAACCTATCTCAGGTAAGGAGGTGATCCAACCGCAGGTTCCCCTACGGTTACCTTGTTACGACTTCACCCCAGTCATGAACCACAAAGTGGTCAGCGCCCCCCTTTCGGTTA
>NZ_JBHFKT010000156.1:0-609 GCF_042879335.1 Photorhabdus sp. RM96S
GACCAGCTGCCAGAGCCGGTTGAGGTCGTCCCGGGGATGGCCGGTCAGGGTGAACAGCACGCCGGGCTGCATCGTCGCGGCATTACTTTCACCGTCACCGGTCAGGGCATTGTTGCGCAGCGCTTCCAGCCGGTAGCGGGTGAAGTCGGCGCCGTGCTGCGTATCTTTAAAGCGGCCGGGAAAATCGAAGTGTTCATAGCCGGTATGCTGGAGGTTCTGCTCCCGCATCTGATGACGGAACTCCGCCGCCCAGGCCGGGTTTTTGAAGGTGTAATCTTTGAGCTCGACCACCGCCGGCCGTACCTGCGCCTGGCGGGTCAGCCGGGTAATGCACAGCTGCTGGGCCTGTTCAGCGTCGTCGGGGTGATAGGGCAGCACCGGGCCGTTGACCACGGCGCCCGCGTCGTCGGCAAACACCAGGGTGTTTTTATGACCGGTGAATTCAAAGAAGTAAAAAATCCCCTCTTCGGCGGTCAGTCGTTGCAGAAAGTCAAAATCGGTTTCGCGGTACTGGACGCAGAACTCCCGTTCCGGGTGGGGGTTGCGCAGGCTGAACGCCACATCCCGGACGCCGTTCTCTTTGAGCAGGGTGGTGAGGATGGTTTTGAT
>NZ_JBHFKT010000157.1:0-590 GCF_042879335.1 Photorhabdus sp. RM96S
TCAGCCGCGCCCTGCAAATCCTGAGTGACAACACCCGCCTGCCGGGGATTGACGAGACGCTGCCGGCCAAAGCCCGGCAGGCGTTACGCGATACCCCGGATTACCGCCTGCTGGCGCGTATTCACCGGGAATTCGCGCCGGAAACCGCGGTGCTGGTGGAGTCCGGGGATAAAAACAGCACCTTACAGGGGGTTTATCAGCAACTGGTGGCGCTGCACCGTTACCTGCTGGCGATTCAGAATGCCCCGGTCCCGGGTAAAGCCGCCCTGAGCGCCGTTCAGCAGCGGCTTGAACAGCATAACAGCGACCCGATTTTCGACGTGCAGCAGCGGGCGAAAACCCTGCCGGCGCCGCTCAACCGCTGGGTCGGCGAGCTGGCCGAACAGGCCTGGCGGGTAGTGATGAGAGAAGCCATCCGCTCGCTGGAAATCGAATGGAACGACACCGTCGTCAGACAGTACCAGACCTACCTGGCCGGACGCTATCCGTTCAACCCGGACGCGACGGAGGATGTGCCGCTCAGCGAGTTCGCGCGGTTCTTCCGGCCCGGCGGCACGCTGGATGCCTTCTATCAGCAGAACCTGAAACCG
>NZ_JBHFKT010000158.1:0-575 GCF_042879335.1 Photorhabdus sp. RM96S
GTTTCTCGTCTTGGGATTTCTATCACCTTGTTTTTTAAACAAGGCTATACCCAGGAGAAAAAACAACGCATTCTGGCCTGCTACCGGCGCTTTCGCGAAGAATTTGGCACTTACCTGCGTTTTCATCGTCATGAGCTGAAAGGGTTAAAAAAATATTCCCCAGAAAATATTGCTAAAGTTGAGGAGGGTATTCTTAATCAGAAAAAAAACCAACTTTCTAGCTGGGATGTTAGTGACGCCAAAAATATCTATGAAGCTCCCCGCTATCTGATGCATTACCTGGATTCCCGAGAAATTGATGGTGACGATGATAGCTCCTACCTTAGTCTGGTGCTGCCCTGGGATTATCTAAAAGAACAAGACGGCATGGCTCATTTTATGTCCTGGCTGGATTTTTTATGTGAACAACTCGAACCTGACAGTGGGGACTGTGGCTACTGTCTGGTCTTACCCAACGACTTCTATGACTACTTTCCTTTAGAGTATCAACTGGCGCAACGTTACCCTTCCCTGCAAGTGAACTCCGCAGTGCACACAGCTAAATTACAGTATGAACATTCCATCCGTGGCATTAA
>NZ_JBHFKT010000159.1:0-566 GCF_042879335.1 Photorhabdus sp. RM96S
TGCGCCCGTGCCCTGTGAGCGCACGGCCTGCGGTGAACTGCTGATGAAAAGCGGCCCCCGGGTCTGGCGGGTACGGGGGATGAAAAAATCCCCGGTGCCGGATGTGATGAAGGTGAACGTGCAGGTGCGGGATGAAACGTCCGGCCTGTTCCATGTGGATACGCTGGACATGTACCATGCGCGGCATCGTCAGCACTACATCAGCACGGCGGCGCAAGAGCTGGCATGCGAGCCGTCTGTGATTAAACGCGAAGCCGGGCGGGTGCTGCTGATGCTGGAACAACAACAGGATGCCGAGCAGCGAGCGGAGGCCGAAGCCTCAGGGACAACGGCGGTGACGGTCAGCGCGGAAGACGAAGCCGCCGCGCTGGCGTTGCTGACATCACCGAACTTAACAGAACAGATTATCAACGACATGGCCGCCTGCGGGGTGGTCGGCGAATCCACCAATCTGTTGACCGGGTATCTGGCGGCGGTCTCGCGCAAACTCGATAAACCGCTGGCCGTGCTGATACAAAGCAGTTCCGCTGCCGGGAAATCTTCCCTGATGGAAGCGGTGCTGAACC
>NZ_JBHFKT010000160.1:0-560 GCF_042879335.1 Photorhabdus sp. RM96S
ATCTTTAAATACTGCGTGTCAGAGAAAGAGGTTAACGGCAAAAAACAGCGGGTAGAAAAATTTAAAAAATATATGTTCCTCAACCGCAGAGATGCCAGTGAAGGGCTTATCCCTGAGCCGGGCATTCGGGGCGAAGGTCATCCATTCCTGTTTGTCGCCAAAGATGTCATCAATATCAGTATCGCCTACAGTGAACACCCGTGGCACTCCTCAGTACTGGCTAAGATTGACAACAGTCTTGAACTGCGGCAGAAAACCATGCAGTTCATCAATCTCGAACAGAAACAATCCCCCTTTGCGGTTAACGCCTCAGACAAATATTTTCGAAAACTGATTGTCGATTACAAAATCCGGCAGGAGCAGTTTGCCAACATCAAGGCCATCATTGAAAAAGACATCAATGAACTGGATTTGGCTGACGTCAGTATTGATACGCTGACCACTCAGGACAGCTATGAGATGGACGCCGATAAAATTATCCGGGAAATCAACAGTTATCTGCACCTGAATGAACAGGCGCGGATTGTAATTCTGCATGACCCGGTAGGCCGTCAGCGGGA
>NZ_JBHFKT010000161.1:0-556 GCF_042879335.1 Photorhabdus sp. RM96S
CTGGATGACGAGCGTGACGGCCAGTCATTACGATTATACCCAGACAATAGCCGGGCTGAATCAGGCGATCCAATACCGGGGCAAAAGCCAAAACCTGGCGGTCCAGCTTAGTCGGGTGCTGCACCGTAACGCCGACCAGAAAACCTTGCTTAACGGCGAAATTTATCGCCGGACTTCGCGCAATTTTATTGATAAGACCGAAGTCGATGTTCAGCGCCGGGAAACCGCGGGCTGGAAGCTGGGGCTGTCCCATCATCACTTTATCGGCAGCGCGACGCTGGATACTAGGGTGACTTACCAGCAGGGTATGCGCTGGTTTGGCGCACAACCGGCACCGGAAGAGTACCGCAATGAAGGGACCGCCTTACCTAAAATCACCCAATTCTCGGCGACGCTGGCCGGGCCGTTAACCTTGTTTTCTCAGCCTTTTTCTTATCAAACCCAGTATTTGCGTCAGATAAGCGCCAGCCCATTGACGCCCCAGGATCGCTTCTCGATTGGCGGTCGCTGGACGGTACGCGGCTTTGATGGCGAGCTGACCTTATCCGCTGATCGG
>NZ_JBHFKT010000162.1:0-555 GCF_042879335.1 Photorhabdus sp. RM96S
GTCAAAGCTCGGGCCAATCTGGTCGCGCAGGTTGAGGGGGGGCGGCAGTGAATCCTGGGCTTTAATGCGCAGGTTCTGGTAGACCCGTTGATAAATAGAGAGCTGACTCAGCTCTTTCTGGGCATTTATCATCGGCCGCTGGTAAGGGGCAAAGCGGCTGATAGCGGCCTGATCGCCCGCCTCCCGCGCGGCCCGCCAGTCGGTGTGATCCAGGGCATAGTCCAGATGCGTCAGTAACTGTTGCTGTAACGCCCGCTGGCCATTAAACGCCTGACTCCAGCGCGCCTGCATATAATGTTCGACCAGCGATTTATGGCGGCCGCTGCCGTCTTCCAGCATCCGCATGATACGCAGGACGGCCAGTTTTTCTTCGCTGCCTTTCGGCGCCCGGTTCAGGTCATCCAGCAGGCCGTTCATTAAGGCGGGCAGGAAGCGCTGAGACAGCAGTTGCAGGTAGGTGTTTTCCACATACGGGCCGACCGCCGCGCCCTGATAAAGCCCCATATCCGCCAGCAGCCCTTTCTGATGGTAATCCCCGTAGGCCAGGGTGGCTTC
>NZ_JBHFKT010000163.1:0-554 GCF_042879335.1 Photorhabdus sp. RM96S
AGCCACGGCGAGCGCGGTTTATGGGGCGGCTTATGGCGGAATGATAGGGTTGACCTCACAGGCGGCGGTGGCCTTAGTTGAAAATAAAGGGGATCTTACCAAGACACTGGCCGCCTTAGCGAAGCGCGATGCCGTCAAATCCCTCGTGACCCAAATCGCCGTGGGTGGCGCATTAGGGGGCTTAGACCACACGATGGGCTGGGGAAAATTAGTGGAGGGAAAAGGCGTTGTCGATCCGCTAAAAGCGCAGCTTCCTTTATTGAGTGATAATAATTGGAGTCAGGTGGCCCAGCGTGTGGCTGCGCAATCCGTGGTGAGCTCAACAATAGGGACGGCGATTAACGGCGGCAGTTTTACGGATAATCTGCAAACCGCGTTGTTGAGCAATATAGGTAACCAGATTAATGCGGAAGGCGCTAAGCTGATTGGTGATAATGGGGAGATTTTAGGCCATTCAGGCAAGATATTGAGCCATACGGTTGTGGCAGGCATCAGTGCTGAAATCGCCGGAGGGGATGCCAAAGGGGCGGCTGTAGGTGCTCTGGCGGCTGAAT
>NZ_JBHFKT010000164.1:0-546 GCF_042879335.1 Photorhabdus sp. RM96S
GCGTTGGGCGGCCTGGACCGGCTCAACGGGGACGTCAGCGGTTGGGCCGCCTGACGACTATTTACCCCCGCGTGCGCCGAGGCTAACGGGCAGTCCGGCTACGGTCTGCCCTCACACCGAACCCGCCCAGCTTAACGGGGGCGTGCGAACGGTCAGCGGCTATCGGGGGTTGAGGTCGGCTCTGAACTGTCCGGCGGCGTGTCCGTGTCGGCGTTATCGTCGGCGCACAGGTCGGCCAGTAAACCCACCTCATCGGCGTCGCGGACTTTTTCGTCGGCCATTTGCTCCGCCGGATGGGTGCTGGCGTGCACCGCCTGCAAGGCCCGGATAGAGACCTGCGTATACACCTGGGTGGATTCCACGCTGGCATGGCCTAACATGGCCTGTATCCAGCGCAGGTCCGCCCCGTTCTCCAGCATCTGCGTCGCCATCGCGTGCCGGAACAGGTGGCAGGCACCTTTTTTCTCGATGCCGGCGGCCCGGATATAGCCGCTCACGGCATTCGTGATACCGTTCGGCTGCAACCCGTCGAGACCGTCCATTGCC
>NZ_JBHFKT010000165.1:0-546 GCF_042879335.1 Photorhabdus sp. RM96S
GGTCGAGTCGGATGGGAACGACTTTGGGAAGGTTGGTTTCGGCTGCAAACCCTGATAGACGGCTATTTGCTGGCTAAATCAGTTGATTTGGAGATCTGATCAAGAGACAGCGCGGGCGGGGGCTCCCCGCTGAAACCTGTCGATAAGCGGGCTTCGCCAGCCCGCGCCCGGCCAACCCGCGTCAGCGGCGCAGACAAGCTGCCCCGCCGCCCCGGGTTATCGAGAAAACCCGGTTCCGGCAGAAAAAACGGGGCGAAACCCGATTATGACATCGGGGAAAAAATGCGCTAACATCGGCAAAGTGCACCTCTGGGTTTTGGGTTCGCGCGGGTGAGTGCAGTGAGGCGAAGTGGCTCTTTAACAGGTTGTTATTAAAGAAAAAATTCTGACAAAAAAGTAGGGTTGTGTCGGGGTAGTCCCTAAGATCACCAGGGGACGGTGCGGGAAATTCTGACCGAAGCCGGGGAGCTGATATGGGCCGGACGACTGCTCACCTGGGGCGAGCCGGAATGTTGGCCGGTGCTGACGGTCAATGACCCGCGCAAC
>NZ_JBHFKT010000166.1:0-544 GCF_042879335.1 Photorhabdus sp. RM96S
GCTGTCATGGCTGCTGTGTATTGTGCCTGCGTTGACCGTGGCATCGCCGCGAGCTTCCACCCGGCCCTGATTGCGCAGTGCTCCTTTGGTCTGTAAATTCACCGCCGATTGTGACAGCAATTTGCCGGTGTTAGTGACATCGGCAGACGAGGTTAATTGCAACGTATCCCGGCTGCTGAGGGTGCCGCGGTTCTCTATCCGACCATCGGCGGTGATATGGACCTCGCCGGCAGACGCGCCGATATTGCCGGCATTATGCACGCCCACCCCCGCCTCGGTGCCTATCAACCTAATTTTATGGGCGTACATGCCGCCCAGTGCCGCCACATCCAACGCAAACTCTGGGTGCTTTTCATCGTCAACCGATTTTTTCTCAATCTGCTGATGCGTCGCATCGACAATATTACGCCCGGTGGTCACTTTCAGGTCTTGCGCGTGTAATTTGGCGTTAATCGCCACGGAGCGGGCGATAATATCGGTGTAACTTTGCTGTGTGCTGTCCATGCCGCGCCCGTCAATCCGCACTTCCCCCTGATTGACATCA
>NZ_JBHFKT010000167.1:0-539 GCF_042879335.1 Photorhabdus sp. RM96S
TTCCAGCTCTTGCGCCGCCGTGCTGATGTAGTTCTGACGATGCCGCGCATGGTACATGTCCAGCGTATCCACATGGAACAGGCCGGACGTTTCATCCCGCACCTGCACATTGACTTTCATCACATCCGGCACCGGGGATTTTTTCATCCCCCGTATCCGCCAGACCCGGGGCCCGCTTTTCATCACCAGTTCACCGCAGGCCGTGCGCTCACAAGGCACGGGGGCAACAGTCAGCTCTGGTGGGGCGGCTAAGGCAGCCGGTTTAGCCACATCTGCATTGTGAGGCTTTTCCGTCATATCTGACGAGACGGGCCGCTCATGACTGAACACCGCACCTGGTGCCGTTCCCTGTCCCAACCAGACCGCCTGTTGCAGGGCCAGCCCCAGCGCATGTTCGGCGTTGCCACTTTTGACGGCATAGTCATTGACATCCATGCCCGGCGGGAACTGCACCCGCCATGCCTCGATACCGGCTTCCAGTAAATCAGCCGCCACACTGGCCGCGCCACGGTCTCCGGCCTCGTCCCGGTCAAAGGCAA
>NZ_JBHFKT010000168.1:0-534 GCF_042879335.1 Photorhabdus sp. RM96S
CAGCCTTCGGTAAACCCGGCCAGGCCGCTGAGCTGCATCCGGGCCAGGGTGTAGTAAATCGCGCTCTGCAAATCGACGCCGTGGGTGCGAAACAGCGTCAGGGCCAGGGATTCGATAAGCGGCCAGTTCACTGCCGGCTGAGACGGGTGGTTGATTTTGTTGATTTCCTCGCGGATGGCGGTGAACGCCGGCAGATGCATCGGGTTACTGCCGGCGCGGATAATCAGGTTTTCAGGGCGTTCACTCATGGCTGTTCATCCTTTCCCCTGCCGCCGGCGCGGCGGACAGGGTGGGTGGCTATGTTGCAAGGCATAAAATTTGCCCTTAATACAGTTTGCCATTAATACAGGGTGTCAGGCAGTCTGAACTGACTGAACAGGCCGCCGGCAAACGGGTTGTCGGATTCATCCACGTAGATACGGTAGGTCATGTCGCCGCCGTCCACGGTGAACCGCACATCAAACGCATCCTGACGCACATTAGTCAGTTTGCCGCTGTTAATCAGGCGCAGCTGGGCCCACGGGCCGGTGAAGC
>NZ_JBHFKT010000169.1:0-526 GCF_042879335.1 Photorhabdus sp. RM96S
CCTGTATCAGCAGTAACAGCTTGCGCGTCTGCGGCGGCATTTCATCCAGCGTGCGCCCCAGCACCTCATGCGCCAGCTGGTTAGCCAGGGCAATGTCGTCTTGGGTGACTTCGATATATTCGATGACCTGTCCGCGGTGGGTCGTTTTCTTCACTTCACGTTGATACTGGTGCAGCAACGCAATGGCCTGTATCAGCGTCAGGTATTTCATGTGGTCGCGCCGCATCCGGGTTTTATCCGACAGGAACGTCAGTTGATGGGCGTAGGGATTCACCACTTTCAGCGGCCTTAACAGGCGCTGGGCGTTCTGGTGCAGTTGAGTCAGATAGCCTTTCTCCGAGTCAGCCAGCAACCCGGCCAGCGTCTGGCGGTGCCGCTGCATCGCGTGGATGGCCTGCGTCTGCTCGCGTGATTCGTTGACCGTCAGCACCAGACAGCGGTTCAGCAGCTCTTCATCCACATCAATGGCCGTCGTCGTTAACATCAGCATCACCGGTCCCTGTACCTTGTATTCCCGCGTCACCAG
>NZ_JBHFKT010000170.1:0-526 GCF_042879335.1 Photorhabdus sp. RM96S
CTGTTGCTGTTTGCCAAAGACGATACCGGCATCCATCAGCGCCTTAAACTGCGCTTCATCGTTGTTGTAACCGGGCAGATAGCGCCGGCCGGTCAGTTGGGTGATTTGGTCGCGCACCAGCCGCTGTTCGTAGAATCCATCGCCCAGGCGTTTGTGGACCAGCGCCGGGTCGTGCGTTAACTGTTGTCGCATATAATCCGAGCCCAGCCACTGTTTGTACTGGGTGAATTTCGGGTCGGTCTCGACCAGATAGTGGCTGTCACTGCCCGGTTGCACGGTATACAGACTGTTATTCGGCAAGCGGGTATCAGGCGTCACCACACGTATCACCGGGTCGACTGTTTGCCCTTTGACGGTCTCCGGGGGCAACGTCAGTTCAAACGGCTGACCGGGCGGCAAGACCAGTGGCTGATTTTTGATACCGTTCACCGGCGTGACCGCTGTGGGGGCAGAATGTATCTGACCGGTTTGTCGGTCGGTAATCGTGATATCGGTACCCTGTGGACGGGTATGCGCCTGCCAGGCC
>NZ_JBHFKT010000171.1:0-515 GCF_042879335.1 Photorhabdus sp. RM96S
GGCTGCTGCGGGTCACCGACGCGTTACATCAGCAGACCGACTACCACCACAGCCCGTTTCACGCCAGCCCGGCGGGCAGCGTCAGCGAGATTTGCTTGCCGGACGGCCTCCGGCAGACCATTGACTACGACAGCGAGCGCCGGGTCTCGGCGGTGACCGATGGGGAAGGCCGGACCACCCGCTATACCTATGACGCCTTTGACCGGCTCAGCCGCCTCACCCGCCCGGATGGCACGGCCCTGACCTTTGGCTACGACCGACTGACCCGCCTGAAAACCGTGACCAACGAAACCGGTGAAACTTACCATTACACCCGTGACCCGGCCGGCCGGGTGATTAGCGAAACCGATTTTACCGGCCGGACCATTCATTATCAGTATGACGCGGCCGGGCGCCGCCTGACCGCCCGTTACCCCAATCACCAGCTGCTGCGCTGGTGTTACACCGACGACGACCGCATTACCCGCCAGGAAGCGTGGCAGGAAGAGGATGACCGGTGCGCGTTATGCTCAGTC
>NZ_JBHFKT010000172.1:0-490 GCF_042879335.1 Photorhabdus sp. RM96S
ATGGACCAGGCGGGTCAGGCGGTGGTGTTCATCGTAATGAAAGACGGTCTGGTTGCCGTTGCGGTCCTCTATCAGGGACAGGCGGCGTTTATCCCCCTGGACCTCGGCAAAGCTCAGTATCTGCTGGGCGCGGCGGTTAAACAGGCGCAGCTCGCCGTCGCGTTGCCCGTACAGCAGGTAATGGCCGGCATGCAGGTTGACCGAGAAGACGTTTTCCGCCGGGGTATGGAAGGTATAAATCACCCCCTCGCCGTCGGTGAAATGGGTTTCCTCGCCGTCGCGGCGCAGGTGCTGCGACCAGTCGTCGGCCCATTTGGGGCCGAACAGCCCGGCCAGGGCGGCGGTGGAGCGGTAAGTCCGGTTCAGGGTCAGCGGCAATACCCCCGGCAACGCCAGCACCGGCCAGACCTGTAGGAAGTCGCCGGTCGCCACGTCTACCGGCTCCCCGGCTTTGCTGCAAAGCTGACGGTCACAGCCGGTTTTTTTCACC
>NZ_JBHFKT010000173.1:0-489 GCF_042879335.1 Photorhabdus sp. RM96S
GGAACCGACCGCATGACATTCTCCGATTTATGCGGATTGGCACTGGCTTTCAGGTGGGTGCTGTCGGTATAGAGTACGTGTCCGCCCACAAATCCTTTGGCTATCGCCTGTTCAACAATGTGGTCAAAAATCTGTTGGAAGACCGCGGTATGATTGAAACGGCGGCGGCGGTTCTGGCTCAGGGTTGAGGCATCAGGGACCTTTTCTGTCAGTCCGAGGCGCAGAAACCAGCGGTAAGCCACATTAACCTGAATTTCCTGTACCAGACGGCGTTCACTGGGGACGCCAAACAAGTAGCCGAGTAACATCATTTTAATCAGCATGACCGGATCGATAGCAGGACGGCCATTATTGTGGCAATACAACGGGGCGACTAATTCGCGGATAAATTCGAAATCAATGGCAGCATCGACTTGACGGACCAAATGATTTTTAGGGACCAGCTCGTCAAGCGAGAGCGTTTCTGGCGGGAAAGTCTGGAGAGGGGGG
>NZ_JBHFKT010000174.1:0-488 GCF_042879335.1 Photorhabdus sp. RM96S
GATTATATCCAGATTGCAACAGAAAAACGCTTTGGGGTAATGCGCGTCGACGATAACCGCACAGAAGAGCAAAAACAGTATGATGAAGCATGGCGAAAACTTTATCAGCCCAATTCCCAACACTATAAAAATCCGATACCACTGGCCCCACTGCCGCCCGGTTCGCCTCCTGATGATGAAGCTTTACCCACCCCTCCTGCAGAGGGTGTGCCGGGGACCATTCCACAGCCGCTGACAAAAAATCCACCGCTTCTCAGCACTTCCCGCTGGTCGTTTTTACCCAGCTATGAAGACTGGGTTGTCCTCGGGCAAGAGGTGGCGGGTCTGGCCGAAAACGGGTTGAATTATGTCCGCGACAGTACCCGGGAGCTCCTTGCTCAGTTTGGAGCATGGTTCAATCAAGCCGGCAAGTGGGTGTGTAAAGAGATTATTGACCCGATAAGCCATCAGGTCAGCTACGCTTTTTCCTGGGTTAATGAACAAACGGG
>NZ_JBHFKT010000175.1:0-479 GCF_042879335.1 Photorhabdus sp. RM96S
CCGGCCCCCAGCCAGGCCATCATCAATACACTCATGACCCCTCCCGGACATTATGGCTCATCACTAAAACGGGGCTGAAACGAGGTCATGATGGCCAGCATCTGCTCGCGCTGAGCCGGGGTCATGGTGCCGTTGCAGGTCCCGGTCAGTATCAGCACCTGGTGTGGCAGGTTGAGCATCATCATCAGCTGATGCAGGGGGCCCTGCGGGGCGGCCCAGGTGAACTCGGCGGTCAGGGTATCGCCGCCATTGAGCTGGCCGTGTTCCTGGGCGATAAGCTGCCAGTCTTTCAGCTGCTGACTGAGCGAGGTGATTTCGCGCTCGGCAAACTGGGGGAAGTCGAGGCCCCAGGGCAGGGTGTCGCGGGACAGGGTGAAGCTGCTGCCGTTGTTGTCATCGGCGCTGGTGAGCACCAGCATACTGACATCCCGCCAGTCGCGGGGCACGTTGAGGGTGCCGGCGTTAAAGTGAAAAGGGAT
>NZ_JBHFKT010000176.1:0-477 GCF_042879335.1 Photorhabdus sp. RM96S
TACAACATTTGCTGTTTTTTCAATGAAATAAGAAAGTCTTATCCTGACTATCATCAAAAAATTCACCTTATTGTGGATGGGGCGGGTTACAACAAAGCTCATCTCGTGAAGGAGTGGGCTTATGTTAGCAATATTGAATTACATTACCTTCCGCCATACAGCCCAAATTTAAACCCGATAGAGCGATTATGGAAGGTCATGAATGAACATGTTCGAAATAACCGTTATTTCGCGGATAAACATGAATTTCGAGACAACGTCTTCAAATTTTTCACCACAACGCTACCGGATATAGCGGACTCGCTGATGTCTAGAATTAACGACCATTTTCAGGTGCTAAAAACTGCATCTTGAAGTTTCTTGGGTATATACCCTATGGATTTCAAGATGGATCGCGGCGGCAAGGGAGCGAATCCCCGGGAGCATAGATAACGATGTGACCGGGGTGAGTGAGTGCAGCCAACAAAGAGGCAACTT
>NZ_JBHFKT010000177.1:0-470 GCF_042879335.1 Photorhabdus sp. RM96S
TATAGATGTTCAAGCTAATATACGTAACTGAAATAAGGAAAGGTGTTTATGGGGATTAAAGCACAAAGCTCAGCACATACAAAGTGGCTGTGCAAATACCATATCGTTTTTTCGCCGAAATACAGACGAAAAGTCATTTTTGCCAGTATCCGTACAGGCATAGGTGAAATATTACGAGACCTTTGTAAGTACAAAGGAGTTGAAATCATTGAAGGCCATTTAATGTCAGATCATGTCCATATGCTCGTGAGTATCCCACCGAAAATCAGTGTGTCGAGTTTTATGGGATATTTAAAAGGCAAAAGTTCGTTGATGATATTTGATAAGCATGCGAATTTAAAATACAAATTTGGCAACAGGAAGTTCTGGTCAGAAGGATACTATGTAAGTACGGTGGGGCTCAATGAAGCCACAATCCAGAAATACATAAGAGAGCAAGAAAAGTCAGATTTAATGCAGGATAAATTAAG
>NZ_JBHFKT010000178.1:0-466 GCF_042879335.1 Photorhabdus sp. RM96S
GTCAAAGCTCGGGCCAATCTGGTCGCGCAGGTTGAGGGGGGGCGGCAGTGAATCCTGGGCTTTAATGCGCAGGTTCTGGTAGACCCGTTGATAAATAGAGAGCTGACTCAGTTCTTTCTCGGCATTGATGAGCGGCAGTTGGTAAGGCGCAAAGCTGTTGATAGCGGCCTGATCGCCCGCCTCCCGCGCGGCCCGCCAGTCGGTGTGATCCAGGGCATAGTCCAGATGAGTCAGCAACTGTTGCTGTAACGGGCGCTGGCCGTTAAACGCCTGGCTCCAGCGCGCCCGCATAGCGTTTTCCACCAGCGATTTATGGCGGCCGCTGCGGTCTTCCAGCATCCGCATGATACGCAGCACGGCCAGTTTTTCTTCGCTGCCTTTCGGCGCCCGGTTCAGGTCATCCAGCAGGCCGTTCATTAAGGCCGGCAGAAAGCGCTGAGACAACAGTTGCAGGTAGGTGTTTTCC
>NZ_JBHFKT010000179.1:0-459 GCF_042879335.1 Photorhabdus sp. RM96S
AGCCTCGGCGCACGCGGGGGTAAATAGTCGTCAGGCGGCGCAAGCCCCGGCGTCCCCGTTGAGCCGGTCCAGGCCGCCCAACGCCTATTGAACATAATGCGGGGGAATTATCCGCACTGCGCCGGTGAGCCCGGGCAACCGCCTGAGCATTGATGAGCGGCTTAATGCGTATAATTGGCATTATGTCTTGCGCCCCCGCGGGTCGGCATTGCGGGGTGTGGCGCACAAGGCTGACGCCTTCTGCTGTCAGCCGCTGCGCCAGTCCTCGGCAAAAACCCGTGTGCTTCTTTAGCTGCTGTGCCAACGTCCGGCCAACACCCCTGAAGGCCGGTCGGCCTGCGGCCTCCGCTCATTGACTTCCCCCCGCCCCAACCCTGCTGCGACTGGCTGCGCGCGGCTCGCACTGCGCTGCGCTCCGTTGCTCGTTCCCGTGCTCGCCATCGCCGCCCCGTGCAGCCC
>NZ_JBHFKT010000180.1:0-454 GCF_042879335.1 Photorhabdus sp. RM96S
CCTGATGGGGATTTTTTTACCCCAGACTTAGCCCGGACCTGGCCCAGACTTGAGGCAGACTTGCGTTTATTTAAGTCAGACTTGCTCTCATGACCTGTCGGGACGGCTGCCGGCGTTTTATCCCTGTCGGGCACAGGCAATGCGTCTCCGTGATTATTTTCCCTGATAACAGCGTTTTCATCTGCCCGGACTTGTGCCCCCGCCGGCTCTTGTACTGTCCGGGCTGACGCGGGTTTTTCTTCCCCAGACTCAGGCCAGACTTGCCCCGGACTTGGGGAAGACTTGCGACCTTTCGGGTCAGACTTGCGTTCACTGCCGGCGGTTGCTGAGTCCGGTTCTCCGGCATCCAGCAGGCCGCACAGGTGGGCTGCGCCGTTGTCTTCCCCGTCCCACAGCAGTTCATAATGCAGCAGGTGCCCCCGGCTGCCGCCATGCAACAGCAGGTATTCCATTT
>NZ_JBHFKT010000181.1:0-453 GCF_042879335.1 Photorhabdus sp. RM96S
ATCCTAGATAAGAGAAAAAAATAGGTTGCATAATGGTATTAGCTAAAAATACCATAATTGTGAATAGCAAATAGAGTATGCCAGAATTTGTTATAATGCCAAGTAAACAGATAAAATCATTCCTCCGCTTTTAAGCACGGTATCTACCCAAATCATGAGACCCGATGAGCCGGTAATATTTGCGGCACTTAATAGTATACTCAGCACAACAGCTCTATTGTTAAACATGGTGATCATCATCCTTATGCAGTATTTACTTCATTCACTCTAGTAATTTCATTCTACTATTATTTTCATTGAAATAGAGTTTAAGAACCTATCCCAAAAGGAATTATCATATTCTATAACGGATAATTTCTGAAGGTATAGAGAATATGGCAAACAATAAATGGCGGCTCAGTGATGAACTTTGGGGAAAAATGGCGCCACTTATCCCCGAATATAAAACTCAGC
>NZ_JBHFKT010000182.1:0-447 GCF_042879335.1 Photorhabdus sp. RM96S
GCCAGATAAAAGCCGGTCAGGCGCTGCATCTTGACGCACAGGATCTCACTAACAGCACTTCCGGTGAAATCAGCGCCAGGCAAACGCAAATCCAGGCTCACGATACCCTGAGCAACACCGGACTGATTGACGGCGGTTTGACTCATCTCACGGCCAACACCCTGAACAATACCGGCACCGGACGCATTTACGGTGACCAGCTGGCCCTCCAGACGGGCACATTGAATAACACCGCCCAGGACGGCAAAGCCGCGGTCATTGCGGCACGTGACCGGCTGGACATCGGCACCGCAACGCTCAATAACCAGCATCATGCGCAGATTTACAGCGTGGACAACATGCGCATCGGCGGCCAGTTGGATAACGCCCTGACGGCCACCGGTCAGGCGCGTGAGCTCAATAACCACGCGGCGACGATTGAAGCCGGGCGCCACTTGAAGATTAATG
>NZ_JBHFKT010000183.1:0-446 GCF_042879335.1 Photorhabdus sp. RM96S
GATGACCTGTTTACCCAGTCTGCCGCGGCGCAGTATCACCTGGGGCCGCAGGCTTTTCCCACCTGGCCGGTGGCGGACACCGTGCCCTACTTCACCCACGCGCTGTTTGAAACGGTCCTGCTGGCCGAACCGAATCTGGCGGCGGAAAACCGCCTGTGGCTAAGCCGCAACCGCCGTCAACTCCTGGCCTTCTCCGCCGTGGGCGCCGGGGTGGTGCTGGCCCTGTGGACCGGCTGGCACGCCGCCTATCAGCAGAACTACCGGGCCGGCGACGAGGTCCTGGCGCAGGCCAAAACCTTCCTGTCGGTGCCGCCCCCCAAAGGCGAAGACCGTCACGGCAATTTACAGCTTCCCCTGCTCAATCCTCTCCGCGAAGCCACCCTGGCCTACGGGGATTACCATCAGAAAGGGCTGCTGGCGGATATGGGGCTTTATCAGGGCGCGGC
>NZ_JBHFKT010000184.1:0-443 GCF_042879335.1 Photorhabdus sp. RM96S
GCCCCGTTCCGTGGCCCACAGGATAAAGCGATAGGTGTGATGGGTCTGTACTTTCAGCGTGGTTTCCGACCAGTTTCGTTCCTGCCGCCAGGCCACGAAGCGCAGCAGCAGTGCATACAGGCTTTTCGGGTCATGTGCCGGACCGACAGGCTGACGATAGACGTCATCGACGGTCAGAAGACTTCCTTTGCGCGGTTTACGGTTTGCCATGATTGACCTCCGGTTGAGATTGAGGGGCGGGCGCAGACAAGGGGCGCGTTTTCTTTTTTCCTTTTATCGCTGTGTCTTCCGTTACCCCGACTTGCGGCACGTTGAACCCGTGTTCTGCCTGCCCTGATGGGGATTTTTTTACCCCAGACTTAGCCCGGACCTGGCCCAGACTTGAGGCAGACTTGCGTTTATTTAAGTCAGACTTGCTCTCATGACCTGTCGGGACGGCTGCC
>NZ_JBHFKT010000185.1:0-440 GCF_042879335.1 Photorhabdus sp. RM96S
TGGTCTTGACTTCCGGCAGAGTTATTACCGGTTTAGTGCCGAGTGATTCCAGACGTTTACTCCAGTTAATTATCCGTTCCCCGATAGCCTGTTGACGCACCGCCGGGTCAGGTCGGTGGCGATGTGCTTTCGATTCCAGTCGTTTCAGCAATTCCTGATAGCTCTGTTCACTGAGTGCCACTCTGCCATCCGGTTCAATCACTACGCCCAGCGTGGATAACAGGGCCGGAACCAGTTGTTGGGTTATCTGGTCAATCGCTTTCTGGGGAAGCTGGCGGACATAACTTGAACCCTGATAAATCGCCTGATTAGTATAGGCGCAGACAGTTGCCAGAAAGGTCCCCATACCTAACAGAATATTATCGACTCCACTAATAAACGGGCCCTTCAGGAGCGGTGATTTTACTTTGTCGTTATTCAGCACAGCGATAACCCCACTG
>NZ_JBHFKT010000186.1:0-439 GCF_042879335.1 Photorhabdus sp. RM96S
TTAAGCTTTTCAAGCTGGCGCAGGCGGCGCCAGATTTTTATCCCGACAACGCTCAGGGCCAGCAGGAGGATGACGACCGTCGCCAGCCAGCGGGCAGACAGGGTTTCCAGCGGATGAGTCTGCTTAAACTGCCAGTCGGGTCCCCACCACCACAGCCAGAGGAGGGCCAGACAGGGCAGGAGGGCCAGTATCAGCGAGGCGGTGGCTTTCAGGGGCGGCAGACGCGGCATCGCCGGTTTTTTGATATTGTTGAGCAGTAGAGAAAGCCAGTTCATGAGTTAACGCTCCTGTTTGCTGTCGTCGCCTTTGCGGGGGCGGTCATCGGGGCTTTTTCGGCCAGCGCCGCCAGCAGGCCGGGTTCCCAGTCGGCGAGTGACAGGTGCTGTCCGGCCTGGCGCAGCTGGCGGTAATGTTGTTGTGCCAGCGCGTTCATGCCCGC
>NZ_JBHFKT010000187.1:0-439 GCF_042879335.1 Photorhabdus sp. RM96S
GGTCTGATGGGCCAGCAGCCCGACCGGGGTGTAAGCCTGTGACTGGATAAAACCGGCGGCGCTTTCCCGCGCGATTTCCCGGCCCAGCCCGTCATGCTGCATCTGCAACGGGGCATGGCCGTCAAGCTGCCACTGCATCAGCCGGCCGTTAAGGCCGTAGTACCAGCTGACCGCGGGCTGGGTGTCCACCTGGCGGCCGGTGGGCAGGCCGCTCATCGGGTCCCACTGATGGCTGACGGCACGCCCGTTAATCGTCTCTTGGGTCAGGCGGCCGGCCTCATCGTATGCAAACGCCACCACCGCGTCCGGGTTGGTGGCCCGGACCAGTCGTCCCTGCGCGTCGTGGTCGTAGGTGGTGACTGAGCATAACGCGCACCGGTCATCCTCTTCCTGCCACGCTTCCTGGCGGGTAATGCGGTCGTCGTCGGTGTAACACCAG
>NZ_JBHFKT010000188.1:0-436 GCF_042879335.1 Photorhabdus sp. RM96S
GCCGCCCCGGTTGGTGAGCGTCTGTTGGGCCGTCAAATCCACTTTGCCGCCGCGAATAAATCCGCTGTTGGTCAGGTTGTTGGCCGTCAGTTGGGTGACATCTCGCCCGCTCATCGTGCCGCTGTTGGTGATATCGCCCTGACTGTTGAGCGCCACGGTATTTCCGGCCAGCAAAGCGCCATCACTGCGCAGGTCGCCCTGACGGACACGCGCATAAACCTGCGGCACAGTCACCACCTCGCTAGTGCCATCCGGCAGGGTCACGGTTTGGTTAGTCAGCCAGATAATGTCCGAGGTCAGCAACGCCATTTGCGCCGGGCTTAAAGCCACGCCCGGCGTTAACTGTTGCTGTTTGCCAAAGACGATACCGGCATCCATCAGCGCCTTAAACTGCGCTTCATCGTTGTTGTAACCGGGCAGATAGCGCCGGCCGGTC
>NZ_JBHFKT010000189.1:0-434 GCF_042879335.1 Photorhabdus sp. RM96S
AACCATCTGCCGGCTGCGCAGCACCGAAGCCAATCAGGTGCAGGTCAAGGCCAGCGCCGGTAAAGCCGGCGAGGGCACGCAACTGTACACCGCCAGCGACAACATCACCCTCACCGTCGGGGCAGGCAAGATTGAGATGACCAAAGAGCACATCACTCTCACCTTTGGCGGCTCAGTCATTACCCTGAACGCCGACGGGGTGTCCGTTAACGGCAGCAAAATCGGCCTGAATAACTAATCTGACCTGAATAACGGCCCCGGCGGCCCGCCGGGCGCCCTGAACACTCACCCCGGAGAACCCGATGACCCAGGAAAATACCTTAATCCCTTTTCACTTTAACGCCGGCACCCTCAACGTGCCCCGCGACTGGCGGGATGTCAGTATGCTGGTGCTCACCAGCGCCGATGACAACAACGGCAGCAGCTTCACCCTG
>NZ_JBHFKT010000190.1:0-424 GCF_042879335.1 Photorhabdus sp. RM96S
CCCGGCCTGAGTTTCGGCGTGGTTGAGTTGCAGTTCACCGGCCTGTATCGTCAGGGCGCCATTGGTCAGTAGTTTGCCCTTATCACCCAGCCACCGTTGGGTATTGAGCGATAATTGCCCCTGACCGGCCAACTGCACCGTCCCCTGGTTGTTATCGGCCTGATGCGCGGTCAGATGCAGGTCCTCGCCCTGACTGGCAATAGTGCCCTGACGGTTGTTAAGCTGGTCAGTAGTGAGGGTCAATTTCCCCTGATTGAACACTGTCCCCTCACGGTTATTCAGGGTACGGGTATGGAGCGCCAGTTCACCAGTACCGGTCTGGTTAATTTTTCCCTGATGATTGGATAAATCCGGCGTCGTGAGGTGGATTTCCTTCGCCACTAACTGGCCGCCGTCGTTGTTAAACTGGCCCGGCGTTTTCGCC
>NZ_JBHFKT010000191.1:0-424 GCF_042879335.1 Photorhabdus sp. RM96S
TCGCGGATAAATTCGAAATCAATGGCAGCATCGACTTGACGGACCAAATGATTTTTAGGGACCAGCTCGTCAAGCGAGAGCGTTTCTGGCGGGAAAGTCTGGAGAGGGGGGATCTTAACATGGTGGCAAGCTCCGTTGAGTGAACGGAACTTAATTAAAACAAAATGCCGGATAAAAAACCAGCACTTTGTCAATAATCTGAGCCACCCGCATAGCGGGTGGTTTGCTCTAGCCCTATAAGGGCATATTACCGACTATATCGTAACGGAAAGGTGTTTTTCTTGGTATAACCCTTGATTTCCACCCGCATAGGGGGTGTCGCAAAAGGGTTGAGGTCACTTTTTCAAGCATCAAGTTAAATTCAATCACTGACTTTGGGCAGCCTGTTATTTGTATGGATAACAGGCTAAAAATAATCCCTAAT
>NZ_JBHFKT010000192.1:0-420 GCF_042879335.1 Photorhabdus sp. RM96S
GAGGGGATTGAGAGCAAAACGCTCTAACTGACGCGTCAAACGCTTGATAAAAGGCTGGCTGTCGTGGACATTACCCGGTGTGGCGTAGGTATCGGTGATAATACCGACTTGTCCATCCACGGTACGGTGGTCAAGGTAAAAGAACCCCCTGGGTTTGTTGGTCCGGTGCATAAACCCGCTTTCCGGATCAGTGGTACTGACCTTCGTCTTTCTCTGCCGTTCCTTAAGGGCTGGCTTCAGGCTTTTTTTCCGGCTGCCGCCCGGTCTTGAGTGACGGCTTTATCCAGGGCGTCAACATAGGCGCCGGGAGGAACCGACCGCATGACATTCTCCGATTTATGCGGATTGGCACTGGCTTTCAGGTGGGTGCTGTCGGTATAGAGTACGTGTCCGCCCACAAATCCTTTGGCTATCGCCTGT
>NZ_JBHFKT010000193.1:0-419 GCF_042879335.1 Photorhabdus sp. RM96S
TCTTGTAAATCTGGTCTTTAATTTGTTCCGGGGTGATGTCAGTTTTACCTTTATCCTTCAGTACTTTTATGGCCGCTTCTCTATCCGGGTCACTGATGTTTTCCAGTTTGGCGTGGGCCGCTTTGGTAGCGATAATTGCCCCTTCGGTACTGGCGATATCAATCACCTGCGCGCTGATTTCGCCAATCAGTTGGGCCTGTTTCAGTCGTTGTTGCTCTTTCTCTTTGTCAAAGATAGGACTGAGAGCATTGTTGGCATGGTCGGTATCCCGGCTCAGGGTAGTGATATCTTGCTGCTGGTTATCTTTATCCCGGATAATCAGGGCACCGTCACTGACCGCGGCATGGGTGGTGCTTTGGGCATGGCCTTCCCGGTTAGCGCCGCCCAGGGTATTGGCCGCCATATTACTGAGAATCATG
>NZ_JBHFKT010000194.1:0-418 GCF_042879335.1 Photorhabdus sp. RM96S
GACGGACCCACAAACCCATCAGGTGGATATCGCTACCAATACGCTGGCCCATGCGATTTTAGGGGCGGTGGCGGCGGAAGTGAGCGGTAACAATGCCCTGTCGGGTGCCGCCGGTGCGGCGTCGGGGGAACTGGCCGCGCAGGTCCTGATAAAGCAACTTTACGGTGATGGGGCCAAAGTCAGTGAGTTAACGGAGGAGCAGAAGCAAACTATCAGCACCCTTTCCACCCTGGCAGCAGGATTGGCAGGCGGTATTGCTGGTGACTCCACCGTCAGTGCCCTCACTGGGGCGCAGGCCGGGAAGAACGCGATTGAGAATAACTATCTGAGCGTGAATGAGCTGGACAATTTTGCGCATCAAGCCCGCACCTGTGAAGGCGAAAGCTGCAAACAAGTGATCAAGGATATGGTTGATACT
>NZ_JBHFKT010000195.1:0-417 GCF_042879335.1 Photorhabdus sp. RM96S
CGGCGTGGCAATATTGACAACCGGGACATTGCCCTGATTTTGTACCTGCGTATGGTTATTATCCGGTGTGATCCCCGCGGCAATCGCCGGGTGAAGCGGCTGAATGGCGGTCAGGTAAATTAATAGATAACTCGTGCCTCTCGCCACCGAGCTGTTGCGTTTACTCATCGTACTATCCCTTTTGTTTAATTTAAGTGTTAAAAAGTCAGTGATGCTGACCAATAAGTGACCTGAGCATCAGCGGTCAGGCTTCGGGTATAAAATAGTCATTTACCATAGAGAATATTGATTATTTAATAGTTACATTAGGGAACCTCTAAAAACTCTCAATACAAAAAATAAGATCAATTTTGCACTCACCAATAAATGACCTTATTGTGTATGACTTTTTCTTGCTTTTTCAGGGGAAAAAATAAA
>NZ_JBHFKT010000196.1:0-412 GCF_042879335.1 Photorhabdus sp. RM96S
GGCGGCGGTCTCGCGCAAACTCGATAAACCGCTGGCCGTGCTGATACAAAGCAGTTCCGCTGCCGGGAAATCTTCCCTGATGGAAGCGGTGCTGAACCTGATGCCGGAAGAAGAACGTATCCAGTATTCGGCAATGACCGGGCAGAGCCTCTACTATCTGGGGGAAACCAGCCTGCAACACAAGATACTGGCGATAGCCGAAGAGGAAGGCGTGCGGCAGGCGGCCTATGCCCTGAAACTGTTGCAGTCCGACGGCGAGCTGAAAATCGCCAGCACCGGCAAGAACGAACAGAGCGGCGAGCTGGTGACGCGGGAATACAAGGTACAGGGACCGGTGATGCTGATGTTAACGACGACGGCCATTGATGTGGATGAAGAGCTGCTGAACCGCTGTCTGGTGCTGACGGTCAAC
>NZ_JBHFKT010000197.1:0-409 GCF_042879335.1 Photorhabdus sp. RM96S
CATGACTGGGGTGAAGTCGTAACAAGGTAACCGTAGGGGAACCTGCGGTTGGATCACCTCCTTACCTGAGATAGGTTAAGTGCAGTGCTCACACAGATTGTCTGATGAAAGTAGAGTGCAAATGAGTCTGCGAAGCTGACCGGCGTGTCCCCTTCGTCTAGAGGCCTAGGACACCGCCCTTTCACGGCGGTAACAGGGGTTCGAATCCCCTAGGGGACGCCATATTGCATGATGACGGGTGAAAGGCGTCGTCAGGTTATCTTTAAGCGGATTTAAGCGAGTCTGTTTAGCGATATAAGCTCTTTAACAATCTGGAACAAGCTGAAAAATTGAAATTCTCACTGATATCCTTGGGATATGAGTGAAGAGTCTCTCAAGCTGAACAATTCGAGACACTTTCGGGTTGTGA
>NZ_JBHFKT010000198.1:0-408 GCF_042879335.1 Photorhabdus sp. RM96S
GTTTCTATCACTGGGGCGGGGGCATAATTGCTGCGGCTTTTTCCCTGCGAGGTTTTGGTGCCACCGAACCCGAACTTTTTCTTTTTGGTTTTTTTAGCATACCAGTGGGTCTGACTGCCCGTATCGGTGGTAATCCGTTCTCCCTGAGTAGCGATATTGTGCAGTTCGCCAATTTCACCACCGAGCGTGCCGCCAGCGACAATCTGGCTGTCGTGATTAGTGACCTGCGCGCTGTTGAGCGTCATATTGCCCCCGGCCAGAATTTTACCGGGGTCGCTCTGTTTAACCTGAGTTTCCTTGACGGTGCGGGTGTACTGATATTCGTAAAAGTCATTACTGCGGCTGCCATCCGGCATGATGGCATCGTGCACTTTGTATTTATTGCGGTGGGAAGTGTCCACCTGTGAC
>NZ_JBHFKT010000199.1:0-408 GCF_042879335.1 Photorhabdus sp. RM96S
GCCTTTATCGCCCAGGCAATGGTTTTCGCCCTGTTGGGCGACACGCCTGAACGGCAACCAGTGCGGGAAATTTTCGGTGCCTGCCAGTCTGACGCGGGTGATAGGAAAACAGGGGGTTTCCACCGGAAAGGCGGCTGACGCCCCCGTTTCCGGTACCGACAGGCGAACCTCCGCAGGCGGCGGGGCTAATTGCGCCTCCAGGGCTTGCTGGCGGGCCTGTTGATGAATGAGTTGTTGTTCTGCGATGTCGGCGGCCTGACTGCCTGAGACTGCGCTACAAAAAACTATTAATACTACAATACTGCTTTTCATTGACTTTCTATTCCACAATGCCGAAGCAGTATTAACCACAAATTTAGCTTAGTGATCAATGTTTAGGGTTGATTATCAACCGGGCAACTAAAATAG
>NZ_JBHFKT010000200.1:0-402 GCF_042879335.1 Photorhabdus sp. RM96S
CGCCAAAATTATTGCCCCTGATCCTGAGAAAGGTCCTGCCTCTACTCTGCCATTTTTCTGTAAAATTGATTTCACTGTAACGGCTACATTTCCTCCCGCCGGTACAAACACAGCAACGCCGTCTTCACCATTTTTCTCATTTAATAGCAACTTAGCTTTCAAGCTACCATCACTTCTTAAAGGTACTAATCCCCTATCAGGTCCCGTCGCTGTCACGATAATCTCTATGTCTACATTGCAGGTCACATTGATATTTTCCGCTCTGGTTGCGCCTTCCAATTTTGCCTCATTAATACTACCGTAATTAAGTTCAACGGAGCCTTCTCTGACCTGACAAAATCCTATCGGTGGTGGTGCAACGCCACATAAAGATCCGGGTAATAATCTTCCATGAAAACCATT
>NZ_JBHFKT010000201.1:0-400 GCF_042879335.1 Photorhabdus sp. RM96S
CACTTTCGAATCAGAAGTTTATATTCTGAGCAAAGACGAAGGTGGCCGTCATACGCCATTCTTCAAAGGCTACCGTCCACAGTTCTACTTCCGTACAACTGACGTGACCGGTACCATTGAACTGCCAGAAGGCGTGGAAATGGTGATGCCAGGTGATAACATTCAGATGAAAGTTACCCTGATTGCTCCAATCGCAATGGACCAGGGTCTGCGCTTCGCTATCCGTGAAGGTGGCCGTACAGTAGGTGCTGGTGTTGTTGCTAAAGTTATCGCTTAATAGCTAATAATATAATTAACCCGAATTCTGGATAAGAAATTGACGAGAAGCCTGTTCCAGGAGCAAAGTTTTGGTGCACACCAAAAACAGCTCCGAGGGGGAACAGGCTATGGACAACTTAGT
>NZ_JBHFKT010000202.1:0-400 GCF_042879335.1 Photorhabdus sp. RM96S
TCAGTTTGGAGCATGGTTCAATCAAGCCGGCAAGTGGGTGTGTAAAGAGATTATTGACCCGATAAGCCATCAGGTCAGCTACGCTTTTTCCTGGGTTAATGAACAAACGGGAAAAATCGTGACCTGGACGGAGAGTGAGATAAAAGCCCGGTGGCAGACGGTGCAACAGGGTTCAGATATCACTCTGGAAGAGCTAAAAAATATTAGCTGGATGCAAATATTAAAAGAAGTAGGGGAAGGCATGCTGGAAGTGGTGGTGATTATTGCCGGTGTTGCCGTTGTTATCCTTGTCACCCTTGCCGTCGCTGCTGCATTGATTGCACTGGTGGAAATTTTAGCTGCCGCTGCTGCGGTAAGCGCCGCCGCGTTAGCCGCCGTCCTGGCAATATTGGCGAGTGTG
>NZ_JBHFKT010000203.1:0-387 GCF_042879335.1 Photorhabdus sp. RM96S
GATAAGCCCTTCACTGGCATCTCTGCGGTTGAGGAACATATATTTTTTAAATTTTTCTACCCGCTGTTTTTTGCCGTTAACCTCTTTCTCTGACACGCAGTATTTAAAGATATGCAGATAGCCCCGGGCTTTGCTGCCGCGGGCAGTGAGCGGGTCTTCTTCCTTGATGTATATCCAGCCGGGACGCAGGAGGCGGGCGGCATAGCCTTTGGTTTGTTGGAGTGATGAGGAGAACATCAGAGTGTGGATATCCGGGGGCGCTTCTGGTTTTTCCAATTCTTTGCCGAAAAAGTTCACATAAGCATAGCGAACCGGGTAAATCGGTTTAATGTCGCAGTCACAGGGCTGAATATAGTTGTCTACCTCAAGATTCTGCGGGAACAGCTC
>NZ_JBHFKT010000204.1:0-380 GCF_042879335.1 Photorhabdus sp. RM96S
CCGGGGTGTCGGTCAGGGCGGTGAGCTGCTGTTGCAGCGGCCGGTAAAGGCCCAGCCAGCTGCCGGTCAGGACAAACGCCCCCAGTAAGAGACCCAGGCCGAACCCCTGTAAGGCACTCATCGGCCGCGGGGGCGGCGCAGGGAAACGGACCTGGACTTTGGGCTGACGGCGGTCGTATTCCGTGTCGTCGCCGGGGTCCGGTTCAGACGGCGCCGGCGCGGTGGTCTCGGCCAGGTAAACCAGCGGCGGCATCTGCGCCGGTCTGGCGGCGGGGTTGGGCAGGATACGGGGCTGTTCCAGTTTTTTGGCGGTGTTCTGGAAGAACCACAACAGGTTGTCGACCTTCGGCAGGCGTTTCAGCTCGGACTGCTGGAGCCGG
>NZ_JBHFKT010000205.1:0-376 GCF_042879335.1 Photorhabdus sp. RM96S
TAACCACGGATTACCGGCCACCATGCCGCCCAGTTGCGTCTGCGTAGCCTGATGGCTGTTATTGAGGATAACCCCCTGTTTATCCACATCAAACTGACGGTAGGTATTGTGAGAAACACCGTCGGCGCCGGGGGTCTGAATATTGACCTGCGGCGTGCCGTTGGCGCTGCGAATGATGGTCGGCTGCTGACGCCCCGGTGCCTGTCCGTCGGCCACAATCGCCGCCTGCGCGGTGAGAGAAATTCCGCCAAGGGCTAACAACAATCCAAACCGTAGCGCGGTGAGTCGGCAACGACGCTGCGGTGAAGACGGGCGATGAGCGCGGCGTCCGGTTCGTCCCCGTCCGGCCCGCGCTATCTCGGCCACCACCATCCAC
>NZ_JBHFKT010000206.1:0-374 GCF_042879335.1 Photorhabdus sp. RM96S
GCGCTCAGTTGGAGCGCGTGGCCCGCTTCCAGCCGACCTGACTGATTATCCAGCGTGTCTTTGACCGCCAGTGTCAGCGAGCCTTTTTCGGCGGCCACGATGTTGCCGTGACGATTATCGACGGTCGTTGCTTTAAGGTTCAGGTTGCCGTTGCCCGCAAGGGTACCGCGCTGGTTATCCAGCCTCCGGGTGGTGAGGGACAGGGTATCTTTGCCCTGTTGTTGCATCACGCCGCCTTGATGACTCAGGGTATCGGCGTTGATGGTTATCTGCCCGGCCTGAGTTTCGGCGTGGTTGAGTTGCAGTTCACCGGCCTGTATCGTCAGGGCGCCATTGGTCAGTAGTTTGCCCTTATCACCCAGCCACCGTTGGGT
>NZ_JBHFKT010000207.1:0-366 GCF_042879335.1 Photorhabdus sp. RM96S
CCGCCCTGATAACGCCCGGTGCTCTTAGAGCCGGTATCATCCAAATACGTGGCGACTCGCCAGTGCCGGGACTGACGCCAGTCCAGCACAATATCGCTCTCCCCCGGCTGCTCTGCCGGAACAATGTTCATATCCGCCTGCACGGTCGGGAAACGTTGCAAGTTTTCTAATCCCTGCTCAATGTCCCGTAAATCCAGCAGCTTGCCTTCACGCGCGGGAAAGGGGGTTATCCGCTGGATATCTTTCCCGCTGTCCGGGGTATAGCGGATATGCCGGATTTTTCCCGGTATCATCACCAGTTTTAAGGTGTGGGTACGCAAATCCTGGCGAGGAGCCAGAACCCGGCTGGTGACATAGCCGTGATTG
>NZ_JBHFKT010000208.1:0-365 GCF_042879335.1 Photorhabdus sp. RM96S
AGACCGTGGCGCGGCCAGTGTGGCGGCTGATTTACTGGAAGCCGGTATCGAGGCATGGCGGGTGCAGTTCCCGCCGGGCATGGATGCCAATGACTATGCGCTGAAAAGCGGCAACGCCGAACATGCGCTGGGGCTGGCCTTGCAACAGGCGGTCTGGCAGGGACAGGGAACAGCGCCGGGCGCGGTGTTCAGCCATGAGCGGCCCGTCTCGCCGGCTGTGACGGAAAAGCCCCAAAGTGCCGAGGTGACTAAACCTTCTTCTTTAGCCGCCCCGCCGGAGCTGACCGTTGCGCCCGTGCCCTGTGAGCGCACGGCCTGCGGTGAACTGCTGATGAAAAGCGGCCCCCGGGTCTGGCGGGTACGGG
>NZ_JBHFKT010000209.1:0-364 GCF_042879335.1 Photorhabdus sp. RM96S
GCGCTGAATATGCCGGCTACGCGGGGCGTCCAGATGCGCGAAGGTATCAAGTTGTTTGACCAGAGATCTGACTGATTCAATATGACTGAGAAAAAATGGCCCAATCGACAATAAAGAGAGTATCGGCCAGTGCTGATGACTGTTTATGACGGCAGGAAGATCTTTTGACGCCGCCACGATATTCCTGGCCTGAATATGGCTGGGTATCTGCTCGCTGGGTATACAGATTTGTCCGATGCCCAATGTCCGTGCCTGCGTATGATATCTGTGATATTGGCAGTAAAATTCGCGATAGTGGTGTTCTGTTACGGGTTTTGCCTGATGATCATAAAACGTGAGATTAATTTGATTGCCACCAAATGGC
>NZ_JBHFKT010000210.1:0-364 GCF_042879335.1 Photorhabdus sp. RM96S
GACTTACCGCTCCACCGCCGCCCTGGCCGGGCTGTTCGGCCCCAAATGGGCCGATGACTGGTCGCAGCACCTGCGCCGCGACGGCGAGGAGACTCATTTCACCGACGGCGAGGGGGTGATTTACACCTTCCATACCCCGACGGAAAACGTCTTCTCAGTCAACCTGCATGCCGGCCATTACCTGCTGTACGGGCAACGCGACGGCGAGCTGCGCCTGTTTAACCGCCGCGCCCAGCAGATACTGAGCTTTGCTGAGGTCCAGGGGGATAAACGCCGCCTGTCCCTGATAGAGGACCGCAACGGCAACCAGACCGTCTTTCATTACGATGAACACCACCGCCTGACCCGCCTGGTCCATGCCGAC
>NZ_JBHFKT010000211.1:0-350 GCF_042879335.1 Photorhabdus sp. RM96S
TGAAAACATTACGTCGGCATTTGCGTAAATATTTACAAGTATTATTACCTGAACAGGATAAACCGGTATTTTTCCGGTTTTATGATCCGCGTAATATCTGGGAGTTTCTCAATGTCCTCAGTGACTGGGAAATTCACTGTTTCATGGGGCCGATAGATAAAATTGCCACCAACTATCAGGGCAATATTCAAAGTCATGATTTTATGGTTAATAGAGAGCAATATCCACGGGGCGCCAGCAGCAAAAGAAAGCTATTATCGATGACGCCAGAACAACTGGAAAAGATTGAGGCTGCTTTTGCTGAGCGTTATGTACAGACATTGGCAGCATTAATTATCGAATGGGAAACT
>NZ_JBHFKT010000212.1:0-349 GCF_042879335.1 Photorhabdus sp. RM96S
CTTTCATTACGATGAACACCACCGCCTGACCCGCCTGGTCCATGCCGACACCACGACCCTGGCGCTGCACTACGAACACCAGCAGCTCACGGCCATTGACTGGCTGCACGCGGCACAGCGCCAGCGGCTGGTGACCTGCCGCTATGATAATCCCGGGTATCTGGCGGAATGTGACACCTTTCAGTTTCACCACCTGTGGCATGAATACACGCCGCAGGGGAACATGACCCGCTGGCATGACACCGATAAAACCGATGTCACCGTGCACTATGACAAAGCGGGCCGGGTGACGGCCACCACCACCCCGCAGGGATACTGGCAGGACCGTTTTGCATACGATGACGACCAT
>NZ_JBHFKT010000213.1:0-349 GCF_042879335.1 Photorhabdus sp. RM96S
CGATGACGGGCAGGCGCTGTTGCATCAGGTGATTGATTTTTATCATCAGAACTTACTGGCGTCACCGGAAGCCAAAGCCTGGCTGGCACGACGCGGGCTGAATCATCCTGAACTGGTCAGTCACTTTAAGCTGGGGTACGCGGGCCATCACGGGATCGGCGGTTCAGCGGGCTTATTACCGTCCAAGAGCAGTCAGGAAGGCCAGCAACTGCGCGACAAGCTGTCGGGTCTGGGCGTGTTGCGTACCCCCACCCGGCAGGATCACTTCCGGGGCTGCGTGGTGGTGCCGGTGATCGGCTGGGCCGAATCGGCCAGCGTGGCCAGCCGCGGGCGGGTGCTGCAACTGTAT
>NZ_JBHFKT010000214.1:0-343 GCF_042879335.1 Photorhabdus sp. RM96S
CAGTTTCATAAACATCGCCTGACGCGCTTCAAAATCTTCGGTGACTTTTTTCAGTTTCGGCCAGTCATTTTCCCAGGCGTCAGAATCAATACTGTCATCTATTTTCTTTTTCAGTTCCGGGTTTTTGGTGGCTTTGAGCCTTTCGACATAGAAACCGATGGTCAGTGGGTAAATATTGGAGGCGTTATAGCTCTGTTGCCACAAATTCAGGATAGAGTAGGCTTCCACAATGTCCCGCTGACGGCCTACCGGGTCATGCAGAATTACAATCCGCGCCTGTTCATTCAGGTGCAGATAACTGTTGATTTCCCGGATAATTTTATCGGCGTCCATCTCATAGCTG
>NZ_JBHFKT010000215.1:0-343 GCF_042879335.1 Photorhabdus sp. RM96S
ACAACAGGCGCTGGCTGACAGTGCATCTCTTCATGTTAACCAGATACGCCGTTATGAAGCGGGGTCGGCTCAACCCACCTTAGACGCCCTGATACGGCTGGCTAAAGTGCTGCATGTTTCTCTTGACGAACTGGTGTTTGATGACCACGAACGCGGCCCATCTGATGATTTAGCGTTACAGTTTGAGGCGGTGAGTGGTATGCCGGAGGAAGAACGTAAGATTATCAAGGCATTACTGGATGGAATGATTTTGAAGTACCAGGCTAAACAGATCACTGAGCGCGGCTGAAGCAGGCGGTAACCTGCAACAACCGCTGACCACAACCAACTATACGAGGTAGTT
>NZ_JBHFKT010000216.1:0-341 GCF_042879335.1 Photorhabdus sp. RM96S
ATCCCTGGCCCTGACGCTGTTTCGCACCCACGGCGTCGATTTGCAGAGCGCGATTTACTACACCCTGGCCCGGATGCAGCTCAGCGGCCTGGCCGGGTTTACCGAAGGCTGTGAGCTGCTGGCCGGGGTGATAGTCAGCCAGTGGGATGAACTGTGGCCGCCGCAGCCGGCGGTCCGCGCCGAGATGCTGGACTGGTTTAACACCCGCAGCGGCCACGCCTTACGCCAGCACGATTACACCGCCCGTGACCTGCGGATGATTTACCGGGCCGAGCGGGCCTTACAGCTGATAGTCGACCGGCTCCAGCAGTCCGAGCTGAAACGCCTGCCGAAGGTCGACA
>NZ_JBHFKT010000217.1:0-337 GCF_042879335.1 Photorhabdus sp. RM96S
GGATAATCAGTCAGGTCGGCTGGAAGCGGGCCACGCGCTCCAACTGAGCGCCACTCAACTGGATAATCGCCGGGGGAGCATCGTGGCAACCGGGGACAGCGCCACCCTCACTGTTGACAAAGCCATTCAAAACGCTCACGGCCATCTTGAAGCCAAAACCCGACTGACCACGACCAGCCAGACTCTAGATAACACGCAGGGGGTGTTGCTGGCACAGCATATCAATAGCCAGACCACAGGCCATCCCTTCACCAATACCGCGGGGCAGGTGATAGCCGAAGACACGCTGACGGTCAACAGTGGCGAACTGGATAACACCGCAGGGTTGTTACAGGCT
>NZ_JBHFKT010000218.1:0-335 GCF_042879335.1 Photorhabdus sp. RM96S
AGGTCATGTCGCCGCCGTCCACGGTGAACCGCACATCAAACGCATCCTGACGCACATTAGTCAGTTTGCCGCTGTTAATCAGGCGCAGCTGGGCCCACGGGCCGGTGAAGCTGATGGCGCGCGGGGATTTGCCGCGGGTATCCGGTATCAGCGTGAGCTGGCTTTCCACCCCGGCCCGCATCGCGTTGGGCCAGATGAGGTGCGCGATGCTGCCGCGGCCGTGGGCATAATCGAGCAGCTGGCCGTCGAGATTGAGCAGGCTGCGGCGTTTATTGCCGGTCAGGCTGAGGGGCTCAATGGCGAACTGGGCGCCCAGACCGTTTTGCGGCGAGAAG
>NZ_JBHFKT010000219.1:0-325 GCF_042879335.1 Photorhabdus sp. RM96S
ACTGATTCAGGAAGGTTACCGGCTGACTGACATTGCCGCGCCGGACACCCTGAGCGGGGAAGAGGCACTGCCCCTGCATCTGCGCTGCTGGCTGGGGGAGAAAGCCGTCATTATCGACCCGGACGGCTTCCTTATCGACCAGGTATCGCCGCCGGACACCGGCAAACCCCAGCTGCCCGCCCGTCTGTGGCAGGCCCTGCTCGCCTGGCTCGCCGAAAACCGTCAGCGCCAGCCGCTCAACGGCATCATCCTGACGGTGGACATTCACCGCTTACTGACCGACAACAAAGCCCAGCGGGAACAGGTTATTGCCGCGCTTCACCTG
>NZ_JBHFKT010000220.1:0-323 GCF_042879335.1 Photorhabdus sp. RM96S
ATAATGTCCCCTTACAGGTTCCTCTCAGGGTTTTTCCATCAATGGCGATAAGACTTTTTCCTGCCCTGACCCGACGCTGGTTGATCCAGGCATAAAAGGCTTCAACCAGTGCATCTTGCTCTATCATTTTGATAATATTAGCAATACAGTGACGACGGGGAATACCGTGAGTAAAATGCGTGTATTGTTTAAGCCACTCGCTCTGTAACTCCCCAAATTCCTGAATCGATTTCCAGCCAGAAGCGCCGCATAATACAGCGGAGAAGGCTAAAAAAATCACATCCATTAGCTCATGTTTTTTATTGATGTCAGAACGGGGGTCT
>NZ_JBHFKT010000221.1:0-317 GCF_042879335.1 Photorhabdus sp. RM96S
TTTTATTGGAAATCGTCGCTGGCCTAATTGCTTATACATTCCAACCTAAAAAACCGAGCTTGAATTTACGGGATTGTGATATCGCTATTTTTAAACGAAGCTGAGGTTAATATAAGCAAACAAAATGATACAGACCCCACTGGTTTTGCGAAGACTGATAATTGATGACATGAACGGCCTATCGGCCTGATGAGAAACCTCAAGGCTAAGATGGCTTATTAAAGCCGAGTGGTTTTTTAGGAACATCAGGCGCGGAACTCATCGAGGCGCGGGCATCCTTGCCTATAGTGACGCCGGATAGATTTAAGCAAGCCCAA
>NZ_JBHFKT010000222.1:0-316 GCF_042879335.1 Photorhabdus sp. RM96S
TATCTCGGTGTGACCGTCTTTACCCGCATTCTTGACGTCACTGGCGGTTAATTGCACATTGTTAATGGCGCTCAGCGATAAGGTGCCCTTATCATTTTGCACATAGATGCCGGACGGACGGTCCAGCCAGCGGTTTGCCCCATCCCCGCGCACAGTCGATGCGCTGGTGATATCCCGGCCTTTCAGGGTCACCCGGTCATCGCCTTGAATCTGGCCGCCCCGGTTGGTGAGCGTCTGTTGGGCCGTCAAATCCACTTTGCCGCCGCGAATAAATCCGCTGTTGGTCAGGTTGTTGGCCGTCAGTTGGGTGACATCT
>NZ_JBHFKT010000223.1:0-312 GCF_042879335.1 Photorhabdus sp. RM96S
CCGCCCTGATAACGCCCGGTGCTCTTAGAGCCGGTATCATCCAAATACGTGGCGACTCGCCAGTGCCGGGACTGACGCCAGTCCAGCACAATATCGCTCTCCCCCGGCTGCGCTGCCGGAACAATGTTCATATCCGCCTGCACGGTCGGGAAACGTTGCAAGTTTTCCAATCCCTGCTCAATGTCCCGTAAATCCAGCAATTTGCCTTCACGCGCGGGAAAGGGGGTTATCCGCTGGATATCTTTCCCGCTGTCAGGGGTATAGCGGATATGCCGGATTTTTCCCGGTATCATCACCAGTTTTAAGGTGTGG
>NZ_JBHFKT010000224.1:0-311 GCF_042879335.1 Photorhabdus sp. RM96S
TGAACCGCACATCAAACGCATCCTGACGCACATTAGTCAGTTTGCCGCTGTTAATCAGGCGCAGCTGGGCCCACGGGCCGGTGAAGCGGATGGCGCGCGGGGATTTGCCGCGGGCATCCGGTATCAGCGTGAGCTGGCTTTCCACCCCGGCCCGCATCGCGTTGGGCCAGATGAGGTGTACAATGCTGCCGCGGCCGTGAGCATAATCGAGCAGCTGGCCGTCGAGATTGAGCAGGCTGCGGCGTTTATTGCCGGTCAGGCTGAGGGGCTCAATGGCGAACTGGGCGCCCAGACCGTTTTGCGGCGAGAAG
>NZ_JBHFKT010000225.1:0-310 GCF_042879335.1 Photorhabdus sp. RM96S
CACCGCCGCCAGCGCGCCGAGCACCACGCCGCCCAGCGCCCCCCATAATCCGGCGCTTTTATTCTGGTGGGCAATCGCATCCCCCAGGCGGGCCGGGGCCTGGCCTTCGGTAGCGACGGTGCGCAGGCCCATGTGAGGGCCTAGAATCCCCATCACGCCATGGGTGAGGCTTTCGCCGATATCATTGCCTATCTGCGCCCCCAGTTTCCCGGCGGCCACCCCGGCGACCAGCGGGAGGGCGGCGGAGGCGCCGCCTACCGCAACGGTATACGTTATCGCCGCCGCCAGCGAATGACGCTGAAAATCCTCA
>NZ_JBHFKT010000226.1:0-308 GCF_042879335.1 Photorhabdus sp. RM96S
GGGTCAGGTGGGACCGCCGCGCTATCGCCGCCAGGCATATTCGGTTTATTCCAGGCGGCGCGTCTCTTCTTCCGCAACCACCCGCTTCAATCTGTTCAACAAGCTGAAAATTTATCTCTCTACGCCCTGCCGACACCAAAACACCTTCGGCGTTGTAAGGTTAAGCCTCTCGGTTCATTAGTACTGGTCAGCTCAACGCATCGCTGCGCTTACACACCCAGCCTATCCACGTCTTCGTCTTAAACGTTCCTTCCGTGACCTCAAGTCAAGGGAAGACTCATCTCAAGGCAAGTTTCCCGCTTAGATGC
>NZ_JBHFKT010000227.1:0-307 GCF_042879335.1 Photorhabdus sp. RM96S
ATTAGGTACTTAAATGAAAAAGTTATTTTCTGTTTGCCTGGTACTTTTATTGCTGTTTTCATCAAGTGCGGCTGCATCGATATTTTCATATATCACTAAATCCGAGGGCATTCCCACAAATGCCTATTATACTTTTGTCATTGAACGTTGGGACCCAGAAAACGATTTTACGCCAAATCCTTGTTATGGTTATTCTGCGTGTTGGATATCGGTTAACCATCGCCATTTTGCTGATGGATATTCAGGGCAGCCCTATAGGCTATTCAATACTCGCGTAGAAAGATTCAAGACAATGAAACAAGTGCAG
>NZ_JBHFKT010000228.1:0-303 GCF_042879335.1 Photorhabdus sp. RM96S
TGAGCTACGACCTGTTTGTCGGCGTCCCGCTGTCCAAACCCGCCGGTTTCCAAACTTCCCCCGTCACGGCCGGATTCAACCTGTATTGGCAGTATTAATTCAAATAACAAAACTGCCGGTGGGTAGTGTTGTGTGGAGTAAAAATCATGAACAAGCAGTTATATCGTATTATCTTTAATCAATCTCGCCAGCTGTGGATGGTGGTGGCCGAGATAGCGCGGGCCGGACGGGGACGAACCGGACGCCGCGCTCATCGCCCGTCTTCACCGCAGCGTCGTTGCCGACTCACCGCGCTACGGTTTG
>NZ_JBHFKT010000229.1:0-300 GCF_042879335.1 Photorhabdus sp. RM96S
AAAAAATACGTTTTAAAGTCTTGAAGAGTGAACAACAGTTAATTCATTACGAATTAATTTAGTAACGTTATTTTGGCAGGATAACGCGAAGGCAAGCGAGCAGCACCGAGACAGTACCTCAGTACGGCGAGGTGTAGCGCAGTGAAGCCGACAAAGTTAGCCAAACAAAAGAGCGTTAATCAGTGAGATTCTTTGAGCATCAAGCTTTGAATTGAAGAGTTTGATCATGGCTCAGATTGAACGCTGGCGGCAGGCCTAACACATGCAAGTCGAGCGGTAACAGGAAAGTGCTTGCGCTTT
>NZ_JBHFKT010000230.1:0-300 GCF_042879335.1 Photorhabdus sp. RM96S
TGCCGCAATGACCGCAGCTTTGCCGTCCTGGGCGGTGTTATTCAATGTGCCCGTCTGGAGGGCCAGCTGGTCCCCGTAAATGCGCCCGGTGCCGGTATTGTTCAGGGTGTTGGCCGTGAGATGAGTCAAACCGCCGTCAATCAGTCCGGTGTTGCTCAGGGTATCATGAGCCTGGATTTGCGTTTGCCCGGCGCTGATTTCACCGGAAGTGCTGTTAGTGAGATCCTGTGCGTCAAGATGCAGCGCCTGACCGGCTTTTATCTGGCGGTCATTGATAAGATTACCGGCCGTTTTCAGGGT
>NZ_JBHFKT010000231.1:0-297 GCF_042879335.1 Photorhabdus sp. RM96S
TTGTACCTGGAACATCAAAAGACATCGCCCCCTGAGCAAAGAAGTACTGTTTGTCAGGCAGGCTATCGGTTCGCCAGATCCCGCTGACCAGTGCAGGGTGGTTGCCTCTCAAAGGGGTCACTTGCAGCGGTCCACGATCATAACGGGCATACCAGGCCAGTGTGGAAATATCATCAAAATGACCGGCACCATAGAAATGCAATGAATGGCCTTCACGGGGAATGACTCGTATCGGACGTATCAGTTGGTTAATGGCAAAATAACTCTCCGGGACACTGCCCGGCAGTGGTGTTAAGT
>NZ_JBHFKT010000232.1:0-296 GCF_042879335.1 Photorhabdus sp. RM96S
CGGCTATTGTCTGGGTATAATCGTAATGACTGGCCGTCACGCTCGTCATCCAGTAGCCGAAGGGCACGGAGTAATAGAGCGTGTCGTTTTGGCTGCCTTTCCCGGCAGATGCGTGAATATCGCGTCCCCCGGAGAGGTAGAACAGGTCGCTTAACGCCAGCGGGTTATCCAGAAAGAAGGTTAATCCGCCCTGATAACGCCCGGTGCTCTTAGAGCCGGTATCATCCAAATACGTGGCGACTCGCCAGTGCCGGGACTGACGCCAGTCCAGCACAATATCGCTCTCCCCCGGCTGC
>NZ_JBHFKT010000233.1:0-296 GCF_042879335.1 Photorhabdus sp. RM96S
GTCATCAGCCGGCTAATGCCTTTATCGCCCAGGCAATGGTTTTCGCCCTGTTGGGCGACACGCCTGAACGGCAACCAGTGCGGGAAATTTTCGGTGCCTGCCAGTCTGACGTGGGTAATGGGAAAACACGGAGTTTCCACCGCAAAGGCGGATGACTCCGCCGTTTCCGGTACCGACAGGTGAACCTCCGCAGGCGGCGGGGCTAATTGCGCCTCCAGGGCTTGCTGGCGGGCCTGTTGATGAATGAGTTGTTGTTCTGCGATGTCGGCGGCCTGACTGCCTGAAGCCACGCTACA
>NZ_JBHFKT010000234.1:0-293 GCF_042879335.1 Photorhabdus sp. RM96S
GAATGGCTTTCATAAAGTAATTGTTGTAAATATAATGTTTTCTCTTTTTTTCTTTTCTGGTATTTGATTCTTTAGGCTCTTCTATTAATGCATTCGGTAAAGATTTGCCTGGGGAAATCTGAGACAATGTTTTTTGTAACTTGGTAGAAATACTATAAATGGTAATGACTAACTAATAAGACAGAGAAACGGATTGTGGCAAAGAAAGAAAAACGGCCTCACCATGACGCATTATTCAAACATTTTTTAACGCAGCCCGAAACGGCCAGGGAGTTCTTATCCCTTTATCTGCC
>NZ_JBHFKT010000235.1:0-292 GCF_042879335.1 Photorhabdus sp. RM96S
CATTAATCTTCAAGTGGCGCCCGGCTTCAATCGTCGCCGCGTGGTTATTGAGCTCACGCGCCTGACCGGTGGCCGTCAGGGCGTTATCCAACTGGCCGCCGATGCGCATGTCGCCCACGCTGTAAATCTGCGCATGATGCTGGTTGTTGAGCGTTCCGGTGCCGATGTCCAGCCGGTCACGTGCCGCAATGACCGCAGCTTTGCCGTCCTGGGCGGTGTTATTCAATGTGCCCGTCTGGAGGGCCAGCTGGTCCCCGTAAATGCGCCCGGTGCCGGTATTGTTCAGGGTGTT
>NZ_JBHFKT010000236.1:0-290 GCF_042879335.1 Photorhabdus sp. RM96S
GCTGAGTTTTATATTCGGGGATAAGTGGCGCCATTTTTCCCCAAAGTTCATCACTGAGCCGCCATTTATTGTTTGCCATATTCTCTATACCTTCAGAAATTATCCGTTATATACCCGTAATCATTGAAGATGCTTGATTTTATCCGAAATGGAGATCATTATCCTCGCTATGAAAATATTTAACCTCAGCTTCGTTTAAAAATAGCGATATCACAATCCCGTAAATTCAAGCTCGGTTTTTTAGGTTGGAATGTATAAGCAATTAGGCCAGCGACGATTTCCAATAAAAA
>NZ_JBHFKT010000237.1:0-290 GCF_042879335.1 Photorhabdus sp. RM96S
GGGTTGAACGTTGTTGAAGAGCAATATTTTGTTGTTGATTTTTATGGAAGAAGAATATTTTTCGATCCTTATACTGGCCTATTCTTATCACGAGATATTGTAAAATAAGGTGGATAATAACCACTTAAGCGTTGACCAGAACCGTTCAAGGAGCGAGGAACTGGTCAACTATCAGGGTGATGCCAGGGCACGAGCATACTTTGACTGCTATTCATCCAAAGAAAACTCTTGCCCGATAATCATCGCACCAACCCGCTTTTTTAAGCTTGTTCCTTTGGCTCGGTGCCCCG
>NZ_JBHFKT010000238.1:0-290 GCF_042879335.1 Photorhabdus sp. RM96S
CGGCGTTTCACTGCTGAGTTCGGCATGGGGTCAGGTGGGACCGCCGCGCTATCGCCGCCAGGCATATTCGGTTTATTCCAGGCGGCGCGTCTCTTCTTCCGCAACCACCCGGTTCAATCTGTTCAACAAGCTGAAAATTTATCTCTCTACGGCCCTGCCGACACCAAAACACCTTCGGCGTTGTAAGGTTAAGCCTCTCGGTTCATTAGTACTGGTCAGCTCAATGCATCGCTGCGCTTACACACCCAGCCTATCCACGTCTTCGTCTTAAACGTTCCTTCCGTGACCTC
>NZ_JBHFKT010000239.1:0-288 GCF_042879335.1 Photorhabdus sp. RM96S
CGTTTAAGACGAAGACGTGGATAGGCTGGGTGTGTAAGCGCAGCGATGCATTGAGCTGACCAGTACTAATGAACCGAGAGGCTTAACCTTACAACACCGAAGGTGTTTTGGTGTCGGCAGGGCGTAGAGAGATAAATTTTCAGCTTGTTGCGAGATTGAACCGGGGGGGGAGGATTCCCGCCTGGAATAAACCGAATATGCCTGGCGGCGATAGCGCGGCGGTCCCACCTGACCCCATGCCGAACTCAGCAGTGAAACGCCGTAGCGCCGATGGTAGTGTGGGGTCTC
>NZ_JBHFKT010000240.1:0-287 GCF_042879335.1 Photorhabdus sp. RM96S
CGGCGGAGGCGCCGCCTACCGCAACGGTATACGTTATCGCCGCCGCCAGCGAATGACGCTGAAAATCCTCACTTTCCAGATAATTCAGCGCCGTATCGGCCGACGCGCTGCCTTCGGTCGGCGGCGGAGCATTCCCCGCTGAGGTCGTCTCTGGTCTGGTTGCGCGCTGCGCGGCGCCGGCCCCCAGCCAGGCCATCATCAATACACTCATGACCCCTCCCGGACATTATGGCTCATCACTAAAACGGGGCTGAAACGAGGTCATGATGGCCAGCATCTGCTCGCGC
>NZ_JBHFKT010000241.1:0-287 GCF_042879335.1 Photorhabdus sp. RM96S
CGGCGGAGGCGCCGCCTACCGCAACGGTATACGTTATCGCCGCCGCCAGCGAATGACGCTGAAAATCCTCACTTTCCAGATAATTCAGCGCCGTATCGGCCGACGCGCTGCTTTCGGTCGGTGGCGGAGCATTCCCCGCGGCGGTCGTCTCTGGTCTGGTTGCGCGCTGCGCGGCACCGGCCCCCAGCCAGGCCATCATCAATACACTCATGACCCCTCCCGGACATTATGGCTCATCACTAAAACGGGGCTGAAACGAGGTCATGATGGCCAGCATCTGCTCGCGC
>NZ_JBHFKT010000242.1:0-286 GCF_042879335.1 Photorhabdus sp. RM96S
GCCGCGGTATATCCTGAGCATTGATGAAATCGAGCATATCCTGTCGCTGCCTGACCCAAATACGTTGCAGGGCGCACGCGACCGGGCCCTGATGGAGCTGCTCTGGTCAACGGGGATACGACGCAGTGAAGTGGCCCGGCTCGATATCTACAGCATTGACGGGTCACGCAAAACCGTGACCATCCGGCAGGGCAAGGGGAATAAAGACCGGGTATTGCCCCTCGGCGAACGGGCCTTAAACTGGCTCCAGTTCTATCAGCAGCAGGTTCGCCCGCAACTGCTGGTC
>NZ_JBHFKT010000243.1:0-286 GCF_042879335.1 Photorhabdus sp. RM96S
TGTGGCGACCGGCGGCCTGGCGATGGCCGTGGTGGCCGGGGCGGCGGCCGGGCTGGCAGGCGGTTTTGTCGGCGGACTGGTCTCGGCCGTGGGCGCGGCACTCGGGCAATACGGGGCGAATAAGGGCCAAATTGTCGAAGGCTCGCCGGATGTCTTTTTTGAAGGCCAGCCGGTAGCCCGGCAAGGGGACAAAATTGCGTGCAGCGACCACCCCGGCCCGGTGGTGATTGCCGAAGGCGCCAAAACGGTGTTTGCCAACGGCAAGCCGATTGCCCGGCTGGGCCAC
>NZ_JBHFKT010000244.1:0-281 GCF_042879335.1 Photorhabdus sp. RM96S
GTCTTTCGCTTTAATGGTGACATCACCGTCGGCACGCATTCGTCCCCAACTCTGCAATGTGTCGGTTGTCAATATCAGATGCTGACCGGCTTGCACATGACGCCGTGTGCCGATTTCAATGCTTTTGCCGCGCATGTTTATGTCCGTTTTGGCCTGCACATCCCCCAGAGTCACCTGCCCCTCAGCGGTCACATTGATGTCGCCTTGCGTTGCCGTCAGGTTAGTCAGGTTGATAGCCTTACCCGGCTCAGTACTCACCAGACGGATTTTATTGGCATACA
>NZ_JBHFKT010000245.1:0-281 GCF_042879335.1 Photorhabdus sp. RM96S
TGTATGCCAATAAAATCCGTCTGGTGAGTACTGAGCCGGGTAAGGCTATCAACCTGACTAACCTGACGGCAACGCAAGGCGACATCAATGTGACCGCTGAGGGGCAGGTGAGTCTGGGGGATGTGCAGGCCAAAACGGACATAAACATGCGCGGCAAAAGCATTGAAATTGGCACACGGCGTCATGTGCAAGCCGGTCAGCATCTGATATTGACAACCGACACATTGCAGAGTTGGGGACGAATGCGTGCCGACGGTGATGTCACCATTAAAGCGAAAGAC
>NZ_JBHFKT010000246.1:0-278 GCF_042879335.1 Photorhabdus sp. RM96S
GCAACGCCAGCACCGGCCAGACCTGTAGGAAGTCGCCGGTCGCCACGTCTACCGGCTCCCCGGCTTTGCTGCAAAGCTGACGGTCACAGCCGGTTTTTTTCACCGACGGGGTGGGTTCCGCCCCGGATTTGGCTTTGCCGCCGTTGCCTTTCCGGCCAAGCGGCAGCGGGAGCACGCCGGCAATGGCGACCAGCCAGCGCAGGTCTTTGTTGTTGGCGGTCAGGATAGTCAGGGCCTCACCGGTTTGCGGGGTGATGGCAATTGAGGCCGCCGCGCTG
>NZ_JBHFKT010000247.1:0-273 GCF_042879335.1 Photorhabdus sp. RM96S
CGCCATGCCTCGATACCGGCTTCCAGTAAATCAGCCGCCACACTGGCCGCGCCACGGTCTCCGGCCTCGTCCCGGTCAAAGGCAATCAGCACCCGTTTCACGCCGTGATACTGCAAGGCTTCGAGGTGCTCACGGTTAAACCCGTTCACCCCGAACGCGGCAATCACGTTGCGGAACCCGGCACACCAGAACGTCATGGCATCGATCAGCGCTTCGCACAGGATAATTTCCGAAGCGGCTTTCATCGCTTCCTCATTCCAGACCCCGGCCAAC
>NZ_JBHFKT010000248.1:0-271 GCF_042879335.1 Photorhabdus sp. RM96S
CGTATGTCCATTCAGTAAAATATAGCGTAACACCACACTGCGCTGCTCAGTTGTATTATACCCTGCATTCAAGAGTTCCACCAATTGGAGGACCCATTCCTGCATATCCCGACAGCGAATATGTTTTTGCACCAGTTCCATCAGGGCAACCCCTTTATGCGTCAGGATCTCTTCATCGCTGAGCACGCTGACGTCCACCAACGGAAACGCCTGGCGGTATAAGCGAGCAGCCTGTTCGGGGAGCGTAAAACAATCCAGCCACCGGTTTGAG
>NZ_JBHFKT010000249.1:0-269 GCF_042879335.1 Photorhabdus sp. RM96S
TGTTTATCCATTTGAATTTTTAGGAGTTTTCTTTCTTCATTGTTACTGTTATCCAAGTATCCTCTGGCCGAAGGATTTCTTTCGTAAAATTCATCTAAAGCATCCATAATGCATAATGAGTAACCTGTTGTTTTGAATTTAGCTTAAAATAGTATCACGCACTAAAAATATACAATTGAAATTATAAGTCAAGGTTTATTTTTACTTGTAAGAATACTTTTTTAGTATGTTTTAAGACGTAGGATTATTAGCAAAATCCGTTATAAATT
>NZ_JBHFKT010000250.1:0-267 GCF_042879335.1 Photorhabdus sp. RM96S
TTAGCGCCGCTGATTGGGATAAAACTGCGGCTGGATTTAATTGAGGCGTTTGCGACGGAATTTGGGGTTGAGAAATTAATCGCCTTAATTCGTGAACAGGGATTAAAAGGTAAGGCGGCGGTGGAAGAGGGACGGAATGGGGCTTATCTGGGGGCACAATTAGATATGATTCTGGAAGGGGCGTTAAATCTGTCATTTAAATATGCCAGTAATGAAGAGCATAAAATGGAATTTCAACTGGGGGATATGGTAAGAGGCACGCTAGCG
>NZ_JBHFKT010000251.1:0-266 GCF_042879335.1 Photorhabdus sp. RM96S
AATGCCCTGACCGGTGACGGTGAAAGTAATGCCGCGACGATGCAGCCCGGCGTGCTGTTCACCCTGACCGGCCATCCCCGGGACGACCTCAACCGGCTCTGGCAGCTGGTCAGCGTCACCCACCGGGGCAGCCAGCCGCAGGCGCTGGAACAGCGCGCCGGGGAGAGCGGCACCACCCTGCGCAACGATTTCACCTTCATTGCCGACAATCAGCACTGGCGCCCGGCCCCGTTACCCAAACCGGCGATGGAGGGCCCGCAGATTGC
>NZ_JBHFKT010000252.1:0-266 GCF_042879335.1 Photorhabdus sp. RM96S
TGCCGCAATGACCGCAGCTTTGCCGTCCTGGGCGGTGTTATTCAATGTGCCCGTCTGGAGGGCCAGCTGGTCCCCGTAAATGCGCCCGGTGCCGGTATTGTTCAGGGTGTTAGCCGTGAGATGAGTCAGGCCGCCGTCAATCAGTCCGGTGTTGTTCAGGGTATCGTGAGCCTGGATTTGCGTTTGCCTGGCGCTGATTTCACCGGAAGTGCTGTTAGTGAGATCCTGTGCGTCAAGATGCAGCGCCTGACCGGCTTTTATCTGGC
>NZ_JBHFKT010000253.1:0-265 GCF_042879335.1 Photorhabdus sp. RM96S
GACAATGACCCTTTAGCTTGAACAAAGAGAAAGCGGCGTCATTTAGGCGCGGTCGGTAACATGCCCTTATAGGGCTAGAGCAAACCACCCGCTATGCGGGTGGTTATGATTTAACGATTTGCTGCTTTCATACGTAATGCCTGTTTTTCTGCACCACTGATAAAAGCAGTTTCCAGCCCATTTATCTGAGCCTGACGAATTTGAGCAATAGATAAACCTGCGGCAGGGGCGGCAATTTCATATTCATGGCGGATGTCGATGCCTT
>NZ_JBHFKT010000254.1:0-264 GCF_042879335.1 Photorhabdus sp. RM96S
TATCTCGGCTCAGTCCGGTACTGGTGACAATAATGTCCAAACTCACGCCATGCCGTAATAAGGCACGAGCCGTTTCCAGTTTACCTTCCGCTCGGCCTTCCTCTCGGCCTTGCACAATACCTTGCTTAATACCTTGCACAATACCTTGCTCTCTACCTTGCTTGATACCTCGCTCAAGCCCTTTTTGTTCAAGCTGTTCTGCAATAGTCATCAACATCGTTTCATGCTCCGGAGATTGTTCAATCAGTTGATGGACAAATTGTG
>NZ_JBHFKT010000255.1:0-260 GCF_042879335.1 Photorhabdus sp. RM96S
CGGTTTCCAAACTTCCCCCGTCACGGCCGGATTCAACCTGTATTGGCAGTATTAATTCAAATAACCAAGCTGCCGGTGGGTGGTGTTGTGTGGAGCAAAAGTTATGAACAAACAGTTATATCGTATTATCTTTAATCAAGCCCGGCAGATGTGGATGGTGGTGGCCGAGATAGCGCGGGCCGGACGGGGACGAACCGGACGCCGCGCTCATCGCCCGTCTTCACCGCAGCGTCGTTGCCGACTCACCGCGCTACGGTTTG
>NZ_JBHFKT010000256.1:0-259 GCF_042879335.1 Photorhabdus sp. RM96S
AAATGACATAAAGTCATTAACATGTGGCAGATAGAGGTATTCGTATAACACCTGCAACGGCCAGAAATAGTCATGGGGTCTCGGCAGGACCAAATTTTCTTTCAGGCGTGGAGCGATCTCAATAGATAGCCACATTTCTTGCTCTTTCAGGGATGTTTTCAGATAAGTGTTGTTCAGCGATTGATCCACGTATTTGGTCAGTAAAGACGCCAGTTTTTGATCTTCTCCGAGAAAAAGCGTGACTTGCCCTGTCTTCCAA
>NZ_JBHFKT010000257.1:0-258 GCF_042879335.1 Photorhabdus sp. RM96S
GCCTGCGCCAGGACCTCGTCGCCGGCCCGGTAGTTCTTCTGATAGGCGGCGTGCCAGCCGGTCCACAGGGCCAGCGCCACCCCGGCGCCCACGGTGGAGAAGGTCAGCAGTTTGTGGCGGTGGCGGCTTAACCACAGGCGGTTTTCAGCCGCCAGATTCGGTTCGGCCAGCAGGACCTCTTCAAACAGCGCGTGGGTGAAGTAGGGCACGGTGTCCGCCACCGGCCAGGTGGGAAAAGCCTGCGGCCCCAGGTGATAC
>NZ_JBHFKT010000258.1:0-258 GCF_042879335.1 Photorhabdus sp. RM96S
TAGCCGCCGTCCTGGCAATATTGGCGAGTGTGACATTCGCCACCGCCTCATAATTAACGGAGAGAAAATATGGATACTTCAGATTACTTTGCCCAGTTGAAATCACAACTGGCCGCGTTTACCTTCCTCAATGGCGATGGACTGACTGTTTCTCGTCTTGGGATTTCTATCACCTTGTTTTTTAAACAAGGCTATACCCAGGAGAAAAAACAACGCATTCTGGCCTGCTACCGGCGCTTTCGCGAAGAATTTGGCACT
>NZ_JBHFKT010000259.1:0-257 GCF_042879335.1 Photorhabdus sp. RM96S
TTTGTATTTATTGCGGTGGGAAGTGTCCACCTGTGACCAGTCATAGCGAGTGGTCTGGCCGCTGAGTACTGCATCGTGATGCTGAGACTTTTCCGTTTCGACGACCTGAGTCACCAACCCGGCGTTGGTGTTGTTAATCCGGTCGGCATTAATCTTCAAGTGGCGCCCGGCTTCAATCGTCGCCGCGTGGTTATTGAGCTCACGCGCCTGACCGGTGGCCGTCAGGGCGTTATCCAACTGGCCGCCGATGCGCATGT
>NZ_JBHFKT010000260.1:0-253 GCF_042879335.1 Photorhabdus sp. RM96S
CAGCGCCAAATCACCGAGCAGTACCTGGGGGACTACACCGCCACCTGGCGCGCGGCGATGAACAACCTGGATATTCGTGACTTTACCGATATCCCGCAGGCCATCAGCGCCCTTGAACAGGTCATCAGCGGCGAGCAGCCCATCAGCCGCGCCCTGCAAATCCTGAGTGACAACACCCGCCTGCCGGGGATTGACGAGACGCTGCCGGCCAAAGCCCGGCAGGCGTTACGCGATACCCCGGATTACCGCCTGC
>NZ_JBHFKT010000261.1:0-252 GCF_042879335.1 Photorhabdus sp. RM96S
GGCAATAATTTAACCCTTAATGCTGGCGGTGACATTATTGATACTGAGGCAACTTTATTGGCAAAAGGGGTGACTGCCATTGTCAAAAACAACGCAGAGTTGCATTCACCGGCAGGGAGGTATAACTCAGTTGAAGGGAAGTATACGCCGGTGACTTCCGCGCTAATTGCACGTGCATTAAGTCATGCTCCTCAACTGACCATAAACGCCTCAGAAGTAGAAGGGGAAGTCCCGGGGATTAAACTGGCGGAT
>NZ_JBHFKT010000262.1:0-252 GCF_042879335.1 Photorhabdus sp. RM96S
GGCAATAATTTAACCCTTAATGCTGGCGGTGACATTATTGATACTGAGGCAACTTTATTGGCAAAAGGGGTGACTGCCATTGTCAAAAACAACGCAGAGTTGCATTCACCGTCAGGGAGGTATAACTCAGTTGAAGGGAAATATACGCCGGTGACTTCCGCGCTAATTGCACGTGCATTAAGTCATGCTCCTCAACTGACCATAAACGCCTCAGAAGTAGAAGGGGAAGTCCCGGGGATTAAACTGGCGGAT
>NZ_JBHFKT010000263.1:0-250 GCF_042879335.1 Photorhabdus sp. RM96S
ATGCAGGTCCTCGCCCTGACTGGCAATATTGCCCTGACGGTTGTTAAGCCGGTCAGTGGTGAGGGTCAATTTCCCCTGATTGAACACTGTCCCCTCACGGTTATTCAGGGTACGGGTATGGAGCGCCAGTTCACCGGTCCCGGTCTGGTTAATTTTTCCCTGATGATTGGATAAATCCGGCGTCGTGAGGTGGATTTCCTTCGCCACTAACTGGCCGCCGTCGTTGTTAAACTGGCCCGGCGTTTTCGCC
>NZ_JBHFKT010000264.1:0-249 GCF_042879335.1 Photorhabdus sp. RM96S
CCTGAAAGCCAGTGCCAATCCGCATAAATCGGAGAATGTCATGCGGTCGGTTCCCCCCGGCGCCTATGTTGACGCACTGGATAAAGCCGTCACTCAAGACCGGGCGGCAGCTGGAAAAAAAGCCTGAAGCCAGCCCTAAAGGAACGGCAGAGAAAGACGAAGGTCAGTACCGTCGATCCGGAAAGCGGGTTTATGCACCGGACCAACAAACCCAGGGGGTTCTTTTACCTTGACCACCGTACCGTGGAT
>NZ_JBHFKT010000265.1:0-249 GCF_042879335.1 Photorhabdus sp. RM96S
ATCCACGGTACGGTGGTCAAGGTAAAAGAACCCCCTGGGTTTGTTGGTCCGGTGCATAAACCCGCTTTCCGGATCGACGGTACTGACCTTCGTCTTTCTCTGCCGTTCCTTAAGGGCTGGCTTCAGGCTTTTTTTCCGGCTGCCGCCCGGTCTTGAGTGACGGCTTTATCCAGTGCGTCAACATAGGCGCCGGGGGGAACCGACCGCATGACATTCTCCGATTTATGCGGATTGGCACTGGCTTTCAGG
>NZ_JBHFKT010000266.1:0-247 GCF_042879335.1 Photorhabdus sp. RM96S
GCTCAGCGATGAAGAGATCCTGACACATAAAGGCGTTGCCCTGATGGAGCTGGTGCAAAAACACATCCGCTGCCGGGATATGCAGGAATGGCTCCTCCAATTGGTGGAACTCTTGAATGCAGGGTATAATACAACCGAGCAGCGCAGTGTGGTGTTACGCTATATTTTACTGAATGGACATACGTTGGATCTCTCACAATTTGTCCATCAACTGATTGAACAATCTCCGGAGCATGAAACGATGTTG
>NZ_JBHFKT010000267.1:0-246 GCF_042879335.1 Photorhabdus sp. RM96S
ATGCCCCAGCCCTGCCCGGCCCAGGGCTGGGTCACCCGTATCCAGCAGGAGCTGCTGTCGTTGTTCCGGCCGTAGCGGTCCCAGAGAAATTGCAGCCGGATACGGCCGTAGGCGTCGCAGTAGATTTCTTCGCCCGCCGGGCCGACCACGTTGGCAATCTGCGGGCCCTCCATCGCCGGTTTGGGTAACGGGGCCGGGCGCCAGTGCTGATTGTCGGCAATGAAGGTGAAATCGTTGCGCAGGGTG
>NZ_JBHFKT010000268.1:0-246 GCF_042879335.1 Photorhabdus sp. RM96S
GATCATTAATCTCATTTTCAATAAGTTATTGTCAATACTGGATGAACAAGATTTGGTTGATTGGTCAGCCATATCACTGGATGGCAGTAACATTCGTGCGGCACATTGTGCAGCTGGCGCCCAAAAAAACATCCCGATGTCACCGCAGACCATGGCCTGGGTCGCTCTCAGGGTGGTTATGGTTCCAAAATCCATCTGGCTGTCGATGGAAAAGGCCATCCACTGAATGTGGTACTCAGTGCAGGT
>NZ_JBHFKT010000269.1:0-245 GCF_042879335.1 Photorhabdus sp. RM96S
TTCCAGAACACCGCCAAAAAACTGGAACAGCCCCGTATCCTGCCCAACCCCGCGGCCAAACCCGTGCAGATGCCGCCGCTGGTTTACCTGGCCGAGACCACCGCGCCGGCGTCGTCTGAACCGGACCCCGGCGGCGACGCGGAATACGACCGCCGTCAGCCCAAAGTCCAGGTCCGTTTCCCTGCGCCGCCCCCGCGGCCGATGAGCGCACTACAGGGGTTCGGCCTGGGTCTCTTACTGGGGGC
>NZ_JBHFKT010000270.1:0-244 GCF_042879335.1 Photorhabdus sp. RM96S
TTGGTGTAAGCAGACGGTTCCCGTTTTCGAATGAATAAGGTCATAAAAGATCTGCGCCTAAAGGAAGAGCGCAGATTTTAATGGATAACATGACCTTTTGCGACACCCTCTACATTGCGGGGCAGTATCTATGCCCGTCATCTTTCAAGTTGCCTCTTTGTTGGCTGCACTCACTCACCCCGGTCACATCGTTATCTATGCTCCCGGGGATTCGCTCCCTTGCCGCCGCGATCCATCTTGAAAT
>NZ_JBHFKT010000271.1:0-244 GCF_042879335.1 Photorhabdus sp. RM96S
AGATTTTAAATATGATGATTAGAACCCGCCCCGGCTCTGTGCCGGGGCCGTTATTTTACCCTACACCGCCAGCCTCAGTCCGCCAGGATAATACTTAATCCAGTCAACCGCGGCACTGGGGTTAAACGGCTCTATGCTCAGTCCTTCCAGACATTGCCACAACTCCAGCGTGTTCTGCGCCGTAATCACAATACAGTCCGGCATCACCCGTATCTTTAACGGCATCCCAGGAGTGAACCCTGCC
>NZ_JBHFKT010000272.1:0-239 GCF_042879335.1 Photorhabdus sp. RM96S
GAGATAAATCAAACCGGCGCTCTGACGCCTCCGGCGTATTGGGCCGAGAGATATCAATATCGTGACCCGCGCTGAGCATGACTTGTTGCCCCGCCCGGATACCCGCCTGCCACAACATTAAATCATTTCCAGAAAACAGATTAATATTGCCCGCCGCGTTTAATTGACTTCGATTGGCATTCAGGTTATGACCCGCGCTTAATGTCAGATGGCGTGATTTGTCTAACTGAATACCGGAG
>NZ_JBHFKT010000273.1:0-234 GCF_042879335.1 Photorhabdus sp. RM96S
GCCTGCTCTTTAACAATTAATCAGACAATCTGTGTGGGCACTCACAAGACCGTATCACAAAAAATACGTTTTAAAGTCTTGAAGAGTGAACAACAGTTAATTCATTACGAACTAACGTAGGAATCTTTGAGCATCAAGCTTTGAATTGAAGAGTTTGATCATGGCTCAGATTGAACGCTGGCGGCAGGCCTAACACATGCAAGTCGAGCGGTAACAGGAAAGTGCTTGCGCTTT
>NZ_JBHFKT010000274.1:0-234 GCF_042879335.1 Photorhabdus sp. RM96S
GCTGTCCATAACGGTGAGGTCGATCAACTGGTCGTCCTGCTTGACGAAGTAGTTGTTCAGGCCGTTTATCGTCAGGAACTGCGGGATAATCAGTTGCTTGTCATTATTGGCGATAAAGAGGCGGTCAAAGCTCGGGCCAATCTGGTCGCGCAGGTTGAGGGGGGGCGGCAGTGAATCCTGGGCTTTAATGCGCAGGTTCTGGTAGACCCGTTGATAAATAGAGAGCTGACTCAG
>NZ_JBHFKT010000275.1:0-234 GCF_042879335.1 Photorhabdus sp. RM96S
CGCAACGAACTGGACTGGCAAACCCCGCTGAAAGGGCAGTCGCTGTATCTGGGGATCGATTATGGCGAGGTGGGCGGCCGGGGCAGCGACGCGCTGCTCGGAAAACACCTGGCGGGGAGCGCCCTGGGCTGGCGCGGCAGCCTGAAAGGGGTGAGCTACGACCTGTTTGTCGGCGTCCCGCTGTCCAAACCCGCCGGTTTCCAAACTTCCCCCGTCACGGCCGGATTCAACCTG
>NZ_JBHFKT010000276.1:0-234 GCF_042879335.1 Photorhabdus sp. RM96S
CGCAACGAACTGGACTGGCAAACCCCGCTGAAAGGGCAGTCGCTGTATCTGGGGATCGATTATGGCGAGGTGGGCGGCCGGGGCAGCGACGCGCTGCTCGGAAAACACCTGTCGGGGAGTGCTCTGGGCTGGCGCGGCAGCCTGAAAGGGGTGAGCTACGACCTGTTTGTCGGCGTCCCGCTGTCCAAACCCGCCGGTTTCCAAACTTCCCCCGTCACGGCCGGATTCAACCTG
>NZ_JBHFKT010000277.1:0-232 GCF_042879335.1 Photorhabdus sp. RM96S
CAGGTGTTTTCCGAGCAGCGCGTCGCTGCCCCGGCCGCCCACCTCGCCATAATCGATCCCCAGATACAGCGACTGCCCTTTCAGCGGGGTTTGCCAGTCCAGTTCGTTGCGGCTGTACCAGCCCCGATCAGCGGATAAGGTCAGCTCGCCATCAAAGCCGCGTACCGTCCAGCGACCGCCAATCGAGAAGCGATCCTGGGGCGTCAATGGGCTGGCGCTTATCTGACGCAAA
>NZ_JBHFKT010000278.1:0-232 GCF_042879335.1 Photorhabdus sp. RM96S
TTCGATACGTTTTATGGTCGAATTTAACCCGTCCATCTGACCGCGCTTTTTCGTTTGATTTATAGGGAATTATCACTTTTATTCCCTGACTTTTTAACCGGTTACGTAATACGTGGCTGGCGTAACCTTTATCAGCAATCACCGCTTTTGAACGACGTTTCATAAAACCATTTTTACGCTGAATACCCAGACCATCCAGCAGGCGTACTGCATATTGACTTTCGTGACATTG
>NZ_JBHFKT010000279.1:0-231 GCF_042879335.1 Photorhabdus sp. RM96S
TACTTTTTTCAACAGAAAAGACACCCATAGAAAATCTTAATTCATGCGGTTTCTCAGAGTTGTGAGCATCAAGGAAAATGCAACTTTCTGATATCTACGGCTGTAGTACTAAATAGCTTCCCATAATACTGATACACCTATGCCTTTTGTTTTCTTTTTGAACAACATTGGTTCTGTAGCCTATCTCATTGATTCTACAGACCACTTGGATGAAAAGGCTGTATATCTTGG
>NZ_JBHFKT010000280.1:0-228 GCF_042879335.1 Photorhabdus sp. RM96S
AATGGCGACCAGCCAGCGCAGGTCTTTGTTGTTGGCGGTCAGGATAGTCAGGGCCTCACCGGTTTGCGGGGTGATGGCAATTGAGGCCGCCGCGCTGTTGATATTGGCGTCACAGGTGGTGCGGTGGCCCAGCCGGGCAATCGGCTTGCCGTTGGCAAACACCGTTTTGGCGCCTTCGGCAATCACCACCGGGCCGGGGTGGTCGCTGCACGCAATTTTGTCCCCTTG
>NZ_JBHFKT010000281.1:0-226 GCF_042879335.1 Photorhabdus sp. RM96S
TATCAGGTTCTGTTTGGTCAGCCATTTGAACCACACCTGTAACGGCTGCAACTGGGTGCGCTGGGTGCGGATGCTCAGCGGCTCTCCGTTGGTCTTGCGGTACTGGTACAGATAACGCTGGTAACGCTCCAGTATCGGCCGCGTGATATCCGCGGCAGAGTACAGGCCCCGTTCCGTGGCCCACAGGATAAAGCGATAGGTGTGATGGGTCTGTACTTTCAGCGTG
>NZ_JBHFKT010000282.1:0-225 GCF_042879335.1 Photorhabdus sp. RM96S
TCGCATCGCCACCCGTTATGAAAAGACAGCAAGAAATTATATCGCTATGGTGAAATTAGGTTGTATCCGCTTATTTCTTAAGGTCATTATTTAATTGAGGGACACAACCTAATGCTACAGCCGTACTTACTTTTTTCAACAGAAAAGACACCCATAGAAAATCTTAATTCATGCGGTTTCTCAGAGTTGTGAGCATCAAGGAAAATGCAACTTTCTGATATCTAC
>NZ_JBHFKT010000283.1:0-225 GCF_042879335.1 Photorhabdus sp. RM96S
TTTATGTCAACCCTTATTAGAAAGGCAGGTTACAGTATGGAGACGACAACTTTATGGTTTATACCGATGAACTTTCCTGCCAGATTGATACAACTTCGCAAGGCGGCTGACTTGACACAACAGGCGCTGGCTGACAGTGCATCTCTTCATGTTAACCAGATACGCCGTTATGAAGCGGGGTCGGCTCAACCCACCTTAGACGCCCTGATACGGCTGGCTAAAGTG
>NZ_JBHFKT010000284.1:0-224 GCF_042879335.1 Photorhabdus sp. RM96S
CAGCGTGACGGTGGACGTGGATAAAGACAAGAAGCGCTACAACAACGGTACCGACAGTTATACCTTCACGGCGACGGTGAAGGATGGGCACGGCAATCTGGTGGTGGGTCAACCGATCGACATTGACTGGCAGACCGACGCAAAAGCTGACGGGTTAAAACTGACGAAACAGAGCAATCCGGTGAGTAACGCGCAGGGGCAGGTCACCGCGACCTTAACCAGCA
>NZ_JBHFKT010000285.1:0-224 GCF_042879335.1 Photorhabdus sp. RM96S
GTGAAGTAGGGCACGGTGTCCGCCACCGGCCAGGTGGGAAAAGCCTGCGGCCCCAGGTGATACTGCGCCGCGGCAGACTGGGTAAACAGGTCATCCATCTGGCCGATTTGTCTGGACGAGGTGAGGTAAACCCCCCGCAGGCCGGGCTGTGCCGGGCCGCCGTTGGCGAGGAGCCCCTCCAGCAGCGGCACCAGATAGCTGTGCAGCCCCTGTATCTGGCGGGT
>NZ_JBHFKT010000286.1:0-223 GCF_042879335.1 Photorhabdus sp. RM96S
TTTATCTGCCGCTAATTTAACCCCGTCAGCCTTGATTTCATCACCCGCGTTTAACGTAATATTGTTGGCTTTATCGAACAAAATACCCTGAAGATCCAGTTTGTTACTCGCAAACATCTGCAAATTGTTGCTGGCCGAAATACGCGAATCATGCCTGCCTATTTGAATGTTGCCTTCACGCGCGAGAAGCTCAATATTTTCCCCTTTCAGCTCAGTTTGACGG
>NZ_JBHFKT010000287.1:0-223 GCF_042879335.1 Photorhabdus sp. RM96S
TAATGACTTTATGTCATTTGATTTATCGGAAGAAATCGCTGAGCTCCCTTTGGGAGAAGATAAGCAATTTACCATTATTCTAGAATTTGACCGTAACATTCCCATCGAGGACATTACACCCGCATTTATTCCCCATTGCGTACCCGTTATTAACCTGGCTCCGGCAAGAACAAAACCGATAACATTTGAAAAGGGCAAATCGCGTTATGTATTAGCAGCGAAT
>NZ_JBHFKT010000288.1:0-223 GCF_042879335.1 Photorhabdus sp. RM96S
ATGGTCGTCATCGTATGCAAAACGGTCCTGCCAGTATCCCTGCGGGGTGGTGGTGGCCGTCACCCGGCCCGCTTTGTCATAGTGCACGGTGACATCGGTTTTATCGGTGTCGTGCCAGCGGGTCATGTTCCCCTGCGGCGTGTATTCATGCCACAGGTGGTGAAACTGAAAGGTGTCACATTCCGCCAGATACCCTGGGTTATCATAGCGGCAGGTCACCAGC
>NZ_JBHFKT010000289.1:0-223 GCF_042879335.1 Photorhabdus sp. RM96S
CAGATAACCGTCAACGCTGACACCCTCAGTCATCAAGGCGGCGTGATGCAACAACAGGGCAAAGATACCCTGTCCCTCACCACCCGGATGCTGGATAACCAGCACGGCACCCTTGCGGGCAACGGTAATCTGAACCTTAAGGCGACGACCGTCGATAATCATCACGGCAACATCGTGGCCGCCGAAAAAGGCTCGCTGACACTGGCGGTCAAAGACACGCTGG
>NZ_JBHFKT010000290.1:0-223 GCF_042879335.1 Photorhabdus sp. RM96S
ACCCAGCCCTGGGCCGGGCAGGGCTGGGGCATGCTGGCGATACCGCGTATCGGGCAGGAGGTGGTGGTGGACTTTCTTAACGGCGACCCGGACCAGCCGATTGTCACCGGAAGCGCCTACCATGCCAGCAATCTGCCGCCGGGGGACCTGCCCGGCAGCAAAACCCAGATGGCCTTGCGCTCCAAAACCCATAAAGGGGAAGGCTACAACGAGCTGCGCTTCG
>NZ_JBHFKT010000291.1:0-223 GCF_042879335.1 Photorhabdus sp. RM96S
GGGTCGGTGCTGGACTGGGTGATACAAACGGAAGGGGTAACGCTGAAAATCGGTATCCGCCGGCTGCGGGAGCTGGCCGGGCTGCCGGACATGGACAATGCGGTTGTGGCCACTTCTTCTTTAGCCGCCCCGCCGGAATTACAGGCTGCACCCCTGCCGCGCCCGAAACTGGCCGATCTGGACGATGACGGGCAGGCGCTGTTGCATCAGGTGATTGATTTTT
>NZ_JBHFKT010000292.1:0-223 GCF_042879335.1 Photorhabdus sp. RM96S
GAAGCCTTTGCGGATAACCCGGACCTCAGTTATCAAGTCGGCGGGCTGCAAAATTACTTTCACTACTTCTTTTCACTGCAAGATGAAAAAGAGACGCTGGAAGAAGAGGACGCGCTGGAGTTCCGGTTTTTCAGTGAAATCCTCTCCGGTCTGCTCGGCAACCTGCAATCATCCTTGCCCGGCCAGCAGGTTTTGGCAAAGCTGGCGGCCAAAGAGTCAGACG
>NZ_JBHFKT010000293.1:0-223 GCF_042879335.1 Photorhabdus sp. RM96S
TAACCGAAAGGGGGGCGCTGACCACTTTGTGGTTCATGACTGGGGTGAAGTCGTAACAAGGTAACCGTAGGGGAACCTGCGGTTGGATCACCTCCTTACCTGAGATAGGTTGAGTGCAGTGCTCACACAGATTGTCTGATGAAAGAAGAGAATAGCGTTATCGTAATAGGCTTGTAGCTCAGGTGGTTAGAGCGCACCCCTGATAAGGGTGAGGTCGGTGGTT
>NZ_JBHFKT010000294.1:0-223 GCF_042879335.1 Photorhabdus sp. RM96S
CAGAACCCGAAGCCGTCGTCCAGAAACTCAAGCGGGGAAGAGGATTTTCAACTTCCTATAAACCGTCTGTTTTAGTCAACAACAGACGTATTATCGTCGCTCAAACGGTCGCCCCCTCCAGTGAAACCCAAGTGATGGCCGCGTTATTGGCGCAGAATCTCACTATCTCGGGAGGTCACCCGGAAAAGCTGTTATTGGATGCCGGTTATTTCCATGACGATGT
>NZ_JBHFKT010000295.1:0-223 GCF_042879335.1 Photorhabdus sp. RM96S
GACGCCCAGGATCTGGGCGCGCTGCGGCCTGTCCAGTGACTGAAAGGCGGCGCTGAAACCGTGCAGCCGGTCGAGTTTGGTCAGCACCAGATAGACAGGCAGATGATGATGTAGGGTTAATCGCAGATCCTGCAGGCGCAGGTGAAGCGCGGCAATAACCTGTTCCCGCTGGGCTTTGTTGTCGGTCAGTAAGCGGTGAATGTCCACCGTCAGGATGATGCCG
>NZ_JBHFKT010000296.1:0-223 GCF_042879335.1 Photorhabdus sp. RM96S
TGACTACTTTCCTTTAGAGTATCAACTGGCGCAACGTTACCCTTCCCTGCAAGTGAACTCCGCAGTGCACACAGCTAAATTACAGTATGAACATTCCATCCGTGGCATTAACTGGATCACCCTGCTGTCCAAACGATTTGTAAACCGATTGGGTGGGGAATTCTGGATACGTCCTGTGCTGCGTCCCTACCGGGATGTGGAGATTACCCCTTATTCCAATGGC
>NZ_JBHFKT010000297.1:0-223 GCF_042879335.1 Photorhabdus sp. RM96S
GGCGAAAAACCTGACATTGACACAAGGCCCCAACCGGATTGATTTCAAACGCGGGACTATTGCCCCTATTGCAGGCGAGGGTGATACCCCTTGGAACGTGATTGATACCGGGTCATTGGGGGGAATGTATGCCAATAAAATCCGTTTGGTGAGTACTGAGGCGGGTAAGGAAGTTAACCTTGCTAATTTGACTACAACGCAGGGTGACATTAGTCTGACGGCG
>NZ_JBHFKT010000298.1:0-223 GCF_042879335.1 Photorhabdus sp. RM96S
GGCGATAACCTATGATGGGGATAATGCCTAACTGTTCCGTCAGATAACAAACCGGGGCCGTAAAATAGCCCGCATCCAACCCAACCGCGAGGGGATTGAGAGCAAAACGCTTTAACTGACGCGTCAAACGCTTGATAAAAGGCTGGCTGTCGTGGACATTACCCGGTGTGGCGTAGGTATCGGTGATAATACCGACTTGCCCATCCACGGTACGGTGGTCAAG
>NZ_JBHFKT010000299.1:0-223 GCF_042879335.1 Photorhabdus sp. RM96S
TGAGGATTTTCAGCGTCATTCGCTGGCGGCGGCGATAACGTATACCGTTGCGGTAGGCGGCGCCTCCGCCGCCCTCCCGCTGGTCGCCGGGGTGGCCGCCGGGAAACTGGGCGCGCAGATAGGCAATGATATCGGCGAAAGCCTCACCCATGGCGTGATGGGTTTTTTTGGCCAGAGTACCGTCGCCACCGAAGGCCAGGCCCCGGCCCGCCTGGGGGATGCG
>NZ_JBHFKT010000300.1:0-223 GCF_042879335.1 Photorhabdus sp. RM96S
TGCCAGCCGGGATATCCAGCTCTCCTCCAGCCAGAACACCGAACAGACCACCGGTAAAAACAGCAGCCGCGGTGGCTCACTGGGCGTCGGTTTGACTGCCGGACCGGGGGGCACGGGTATTAATCTCTCCGTCAGTACCAACCGCGGTAAAGGCAGTGAAAGCGGCAACGGCGTCAGCCATAATGAAACTACGCTGGATGCAGGACAAACCGTCACCCTCAAC
>NZ_JBHFKT010000301.1:0-223 GCF_042879335.1 Photorhabdus sp. RM96S
GCCATATGCAAACGAAGTGTCTCCCGCCCTTCATCTTCCGGATAACGTTTTATTTTTCTTCCTCCTTTAGCCTTTGTGCAGCCCGCTTTCTTCGGGCATCCGGCACAATTGTCAGCGCGATAAACCCGATAGGTCCGCGTTTTTTCAGTGGCTTTCACTGTACTTTGCAGGGACAATTGGTGATGAGCAGGACAAATATAGCAATCTTGCTCAGCATCATAAG
>NZ_JBHFKT010000302.1:0-223 GCF_042879335.1 Photorhabdus sp. RM96S
CCCGCGACCCCCGGCGTGACAGGCCGGTATTCTAACCAACTGAACTACCGCACCACCGAATTCTCTTTGATTTATATCGCTGCTACGACATAAAACTTTAATATCAAACTTGGCAGCTCATAAACGGCTTTCCTGCCGTTTGCCCTTCGGACCATCGCCACTCGCGATGTTCAAACCCGTTCCAGACGGAGTTTGTCCTACTCTCTGCTACTTTTGCCTCATG
>NZ_JBHFKT010000303.1:0-223 GCF_042879335.1 Photorhabdus sp. RM96S
GGATCACAAACTGGATCTCTATGATCTTTTATTCGATAAATCAAACACGATAACGTTAAATGCGGGTCATGAAATTGATACCAGCCAGGTTAAATTGGCCGCACAGAAAAACCTGACACTCAGTGCGGGCAAAGATATCACCGCCCGTCAAACTGAGCTGAAAGGGGAAAATATTGAGCTTCTCGCGCGTGAAGGCAACATTCAAATAGGCAGGCATGATTCG
>NZ_JBHFKT010000304.1:0-223 GCF_042879335.1 Photorhabdus sp. RM96S
TGCCAGCCGGGATATCCAGCTCTCCTCCAGCCAGAACACCGAACAGACCACCGGTAAAAACAGCAGCCGCGGTGGCTCACTGGGCGTCGGTTTGACTGCCGGACCGGGGGGTACGGGTATTAATCTCTCCGTCAGTACCAACCGCGGTAAAGGCAGTGAAAGCGGCAACGGCGTCAGCCATAATGAAACTACGCTGGATGCAGGACAAACCGTCACCCTCAAC
>NZ_JBHFKT010000305.1:0-223 GCF_042879335.1 Photorhabdus sp. RM96S
GTCCAAACGATTTGTAAACCGATTGGGTGGGGAATTCTGGATACGTCCTGTGCTGCGTCCCTACCGGGATGTGGAGATTACCCCTTATTCCAATGGCCTGATGATCCGGGCCGGTCAATACCCGGACTTAACACCACTGCCGGGCAGTGTCCCGGAGAGTTATTTTGCCATTAACCAACTGATACGTCCGATACGAGTCATTCCCCGTGAAGGCCATTCATTG
>NZ_JBHFKT010000306.1:0-223 GCF_042879335.1 Photorhabdus sp. RM96S
GTGCCGGATGCCCGAAGAAAGCGGGCTGCACAAAGGCTAAAGGAGGAAGAAAAATAAAACGTTATCCGGAAGATGAAGGGCGGGAGACACTTCGTTTGCATATGGCCCGACCGGAGTCAAAACAGATATTGAGTCAACGGAAGAGCCTGGTAGAACCGGTATTTTCGGCATTACGGGGAATTCAGAGACTGGAACGCTTTCGGCGTAAGGGATTGTCAGCGGT
>NZ_JBHFKT010000307.1:0-223 GCF_042879335.1 Photorhabdus sp. RM96S
TCATAAAACGTGAGATTAATTTGATTGCCACCAAATGGCGATTCTTCCCGTATATGGTTAAAAAGTAATATGTTGTCACCGGGTTCGGCAAAATGGCAGGCGGCCAGTTGCTCGCTATTGATAAGAGGAACGCTGTGAGCAGATCCTTCAGATGTTCCATCAGGATCGGATTGGAGTTTAATGTTATCAATACTAAAGATTTCATTCGCTGCTAATACATAAC
>NZ_JBHFKT010000308.1:0-223 GCF_042879335.1 Photorhabdus sp. RM96S
GGCTTACCCTGAATATCGTCATCAGGGTGATCAGAGGCTGGATAAATTATCACGGCATATCTGACAACCAGAGACGAGTCGGGCAGTTTATCTACCAAAGTACGCGAATAACCTACAGATGGTTCAACCGTCAAGGTGGGCGTCGCCGACTGACGTGGAAAAAGCTGAATCTGATCCTGAAAATGCTGGGTTATCCATCTCGCTGGAAAACGCATTCAATGTT
>NZ_JBHFKT010000309.1:0-223 GCF_042879335.1 Photorhabdus sp. RM96S
GGTCAGTTCGCCGTCGCTTTGCAACAGCTTAAGCGCATAGGCGGCCTGCCGCACCCCTTCCTCTTCGGCAATGGCTAAGATTTTATGCTGGAGATTGGTTTCCCCCAGATAAAACAGACTCTGGCCGGTCATGGCGCTGTATTGCAGGCGTTCTTCTTCCGGTATCAGATTGAGGACCGCATCCATCAGTGAGCTTTTCCCGGCAGCGCTGCTGCTCTGTATC
>NZ_JBHFKT010000310.1:0-223 GCF_042879335.1 Photorhabdus sp. RM96S
GTGGCAGGCACCTTTTTTCTCGATGCCGGCGGCCCGGATATAGCCGCTCACGGCATTCGTGATACCGTTCGGCTGCAACCCGTCGAGACCGTCCATTGCCACGAACAGCGATTGGATGTCCGGGGTGACCAGCAGTTGCGGGCGAACCTGCTGCTGATAGAACTGGAGCCAGTTTAAGGCCCGTTCGCCGAGGGGCAATACCCGGTCTTTATTCCCCTTGCCC
>NZ_JBHFKT010000311.1:0-222 GCF_042879335.1 Photorhabdus sp. RM96S
ATTCCGCACCGCATTCATAATTTGTTGTTTTAATTAAGAATTAATAAATGCATAAATTTTATACAAACGATTTTAAATCAGTATATTACAGATATAGCTGCGGAATGACAGATAAAAGGTTTTCTGTTGTGCGTTTTAGGTGGATTGATTGCTTACTGCCTTAAATTGAAGAAGCCATCACTGAAAGTTTTCTACTCAGAAGAAGATTTCTCAATGACGGCT
>NZ_JBHFKT010000312.1:0-222 GCF_042879335.1 Photorhabdus sp. RM96S
ATTCCGCAGCTATATCTGTAATATACTGATTTAAAATCGTTTGTATAAAATTTATGCATTTATTAATTCTTAATTAAAACAACAAATTATGAATGCGGTGCGGAATGTCGGTTTTATACTTCGGTGGCGGGAATGCTCTATTTGAGAAATAGTTTTTAATTGCCCATTAATCGTTTCAATGATAAAACGCTTTGACAACATTATCTTATCCCACTCAGCTTG
>NZ_JBHFKT010000313.1:0-222 GCF_042879335.1 Photorhabdus sp. RM96S
TATGGAAGAGAGAGATCTTAACGTTTTAATGAGAGAAATGCCTATAAAAAGTCATATTCTGATTTTTATTTAACCAAAATAACCTTATTAAAAATGTGAGATCTCACCCTGTCTGGACGAGTAAAATGATATTCTCTTGACGAAAGAGGATTGTGATTAGCATCCATTATTTGACGATCACTTCTATCGGTTAACGGAACTTTTTTAGTGGCATTAGGGTGT
>NZ_JBHFKT010000314.1:0-221 GCF_042879335.1 Photorhabdus sp. RM96S
AAAAATATCAAAGCACATGGTTTTTGCTCTCAAAAAGAGAGTATGAGATCATAACTATTACCGTCGGTCAAATCTGATTTTTTTAACAAAATATTCACGATCTTGCCCTGGTTTTATGGTCGAATTTAACCCGTCCATCTGACCGCGCTTTTTCGTTTGATTTATAGGGAATTATCACTTTTATTCCCTGACTTTTTAACCGGTTACGTAATATGTGGCTG
>NZ_JBHFKT010000315.1:0-221 GCF_042879335.1 Photorhabdus sp. RM96S
TACAACATTTGCTGTTTTTTCAATGAAATAAGAAAGTCTTATCCTGACTATCATCAAAAAATTCACCTTATTGTGGATGGGGCGGGTTACAACAAAGCTCATCTCGTGAAGCAGGGCGGGATTCCACTTTGTATTTAATTTAATCAAAGATAAGTTGACTACGGAATTCCCCTGACCAAATGGCTCTTCGACGTTTAGCCGCCTGACTGTCTTTTATACTG
>NZ_JBHFKT010000316.1:0-221 GCF_042879335.1 Photorhabdus sp. RM96S
GCATGTTACCGACCGCGCCTAAATGACGCCGCTTTCTCTTTGTTCAAGCTAAAGGGTCATTGTCTCTTTGGCTTACCCCTTGAAGGGGTTTTCATACTCTCGTGTACTTAAGGGAACCTCTAAAAACTCTCAATACAAAAAATAAGATCAATTTTGCACTCACCAATAAATGACCTTATTGTGTATGACTTTTTCTTGCTTTTTCAGGGGAAAAAATAAAC
>NZ_JBHFKT010000317.1:0-220 GCF_042879335.1 Photorhabdus sp. RM96S
ATTAAAGCGAAGCGTAGACGAATATGGATGAAAACCCAATTTTTGGAGCGAGTATTACAGGCGGGTTTTGCTAATGTGAGTGATATTTAATCATTCATGCGGTTGCCCTGACCATAAAACGTATCGAAGAAGAAATGTTGTAGAAAGATGTTTTGGTCGACTCAAAGAGCATCGTCGCATCGCCACCCGTTATGAAAAGACAGCAAGAAATTATATCGCT
>NZ_JBHFKT010000318.1:0-220 GCF_042879335.1 Photorhabdus sp. RM96S
GAAGTTCTGGTCAGAAGGATACTATGTAAGTACGGTGGGGCTCAATGAAGCCACAATCCAGAAATACATAAGAGAGCAAGAAAAGTCAGATTTAATGCAGGATAAATTAAGGGAACCTCTAAAAACTTTTCACAGCCACAAAATTGAGTAAAATGTAGGCACAGTACATCTCTGCAAGGTAGCGCTGTCATGATACCGCCTCGTTCTGCTTTAAAAAAAG
>NZ_JBHFKT010000319.1:0-219 GCF_042879335.1 Photorhabdus sp. RM96S
GTTGAAAACATAAAGATTACCTCAAGTCGTGTTTGTTATTGAGATCAATCTATGAGGAAAAAGTTCAATAACGAGGGGGCAGGTTAAAATATTTGTGTAGGAAAGACAGGGCTGCACGGGGCGGCGATGGCGAGCACGGGAACGAGCAACGGAGCGCAGCGCAGTGCGAGCCGCGCGCAGCCAGTCGCAGCAGGGTTGGGGCGGGGGGAAGTCAATGAG
>NZ_JBHFKT010000320.1:0-219 GCF_042879335.1 Photorhabdus sp. RM96S
TCCATACTGTAACCTGCCTTTCTAATAAGGGTTGACATAAACACAGTATAAGGTATCTAATAAAAACATCAAACGGTTATTGACAGCTTTTTACAGACGAGGTTTTTTATGACCCGCGTTCCCGACACCGATTTAGCCCACTTAAAGCAAACCGTCTCGTTGCTGGGGCTGGCGCGTAAGCAAGGCCGTACGATGAAAAAACGCGGTGAGGATTATGTG
>NZ_JBHFKT010000321.1:0-218 GCF_042879335.1 Photorhabdus sp. RM96S
GCACTACAGGGGTTCGGCCTGGGTCTCTTACTGGGGGCGTTTGTCCTGACCGGCAGCTGGCTGGGCCTTTACCGGCCGCTGCAACAGCAGCTCACCGCCCTGACCGACACCTGTCTTTCCTACACAAATATTTTAACCTGCCCCCTCGTTATTGAACTTTTTCCTCATAGATTGATCTCAATAACAAACACGACTTGAGGTAATCTTTATGTTTTCAA
>NZ_JBHFKT010000322.1:0-217 GCF_042879335.1 Photorhabdus sp. RM96S
GCATGTTACCGACCGCGCCTAAATGACGCCGCTTTCTCTTTGTTCAAGCTAAAGGGTCATTGTCTCTTTGGCTTACCCCTTGAAGGGGTTTTCATACTCTCGTGTACTTAATTTATCCTGCATTAAATCTGACTTTTCTTGCTCTCTTATGTATTTCTGGATTGTGGCTTCATTGAGCCCCACCGTACTTACATAGTATCCTTCTGACCAGAACTTC
>NZ_JBHFKT010000323.1:0-217 GCF_042879335.1 Photorhabdus sp. RM96S
AGCCGCATGGTGGATATCTAATTTATCACCCACCTTAGAACGTCTCTGTAAATCATAGAATGTACTAACTTCATATTTTTGTGTTGGACAACCCGCCAACCCGAATGGATCTTAGGGACTATCCCGACGCCATCATACAGTTTAGCGGACTTTTCCCCTTGATTTAGCCGCCTTTTTCTCCGCCGCTTTTTCCCGCCCTGTTAAAGAACATGCCAAC
>NZ_JBHFKT010000324.1:0-214 GCF_042879335.1 Photorhabdus sp. RM96S
TGTGGGGGCAGAATGTATCTGACCGGTTTGTCGGTCGGTAATCGTGATATCGGTACCCTGTGGACGGGTATGCGCCTGCCAGGCCAGCGTTTTCAGGTCAATCGTTTCTATCACTGGGGCGGGGGCATAATTGCTGCGGCTTTTTCCCTGCGAGGTTTTGGTGCCACCGAACCCGAACTTTTTCTTTTTGGTTTTTTTAGCATACCAGTGGGTC
>NZ_JBHFKT010000325.1:0-214 GCF_042879335.1 Photorhabdus sp. RM96S
CGGAACAGTCCTTTTCTGTCTGCCCCAACTTGCGGACCGCTCAGCCCGGTATTGCTGCGGTCTGGCGTCCATTTCCCGGCCTCCAACTTGGGCCCAACTTGACCCCAACTTGACCCCAACTTAAGGGCAACTTGCGGTTCAATCAGTCCAACTTGCGTCGGTCGTATTCCGGGTTTTCGGGTTCGATGATGAACTGGCAGTACGATACGACGAC
>NZ_JBHFKT010000326.1:0-213 GCF_042879335.1 Photorhabdus sp. RM96S
GAGAGCCCGCAAGCGGCGCCCCTGCGACGCTCTGAGGCACTGTGGCTTCGGTTTGCATATGGCCTTGCATGACCACGCGGTTTTGTTCAGGGAAGCCCCCGGGGGCTGCACGGGGCGGCGATGGCGAGCACGGGAACGAGCAACGGAGCGCAGCGCAGTGCGAGCCGCGCGCAGCCAGTCGCAGCAGGGTTGGGGCGGGGGGAAGTCAATGAG
>NZ_JBHFKT010000327.1:0-211 GCF_042879335.1 Photorhabdus sp. RM96S
TAATGCTGACCCGCGGGGGCGCAAGACATAATGCCAATTATACGCATTAAGCCGCTCATCGATGCTCAGGCGGTTGCCCTGGCTCGCCGGCGCAGTGCGTATAATTCCCCCGCATTATGTTCAATAGGCGTTGGGCGGCCTGGACCGGCTCAACGGGGACGCCGGGGCTTGCGCCGCCTGACGACTATTTACCCCCGCGTGCGCCGAGGCT
>NZ_JBHFKT010000328.1:0-211 GCF_042879335.1 Photorhabdus sp. RM96S
ATTAGTATCAACCATATCCTTGATCACTTGTTTGCAGCTTTCGCCTTCACAGGTGCGGGCTTGATGCGCAAAATTGTCCAGCTCATTCACGCTCAGATAGTTATTCTCAATAACAACCCATTCCATTGCGAAGCTGATTACCGAACGCCGATTTTCCTAATGCCCTCAGTCAGTTACCACCCGGTTTTTCCCGTGCTGCTTTGTCGCCGAA
>NZ_JBHFKT010000329.1:0-211 GCF_042879335.1 Photorhabdus sp. RM96S
TACCACATTCAGTGGATGGCCTTTTCCATCGACAGCCAGATGGATTTTGGAACCATAACCACCCTGAGAGCGACCCAGGCCATGGTCTGCGGTGACATCAGGATGTTTTTTTGGGCGCCAGCCGCACAATGTGCCGCACGAATGTTACTGCCATCCAGTGATATGGCTGACCAATCAACCAAATCTTGTTCATCCAGTATTGACAATAACT
>NZ_JBHFKT010000330.1:0-211 GCF_042879335.1 Photorhabdus sp. RM96S
CGATCGACATTGACTGGCAGACCGACGCAAAAGCTGACGGGTTAAAACTGACGAAACAGAGCAATCCGGTGAGTAACGCGCAGGGGCAGGTCACCGCGACCTTAACCAGCACGGCGGCGGTGAAAGATGTGCAGGTATCGGCGAAAACGGCCAGCCAGCAGACGGCGGTGAACGCGAACGGAAAAGTCAGTTTTGCGGAGTTCAGCACCAG
>NZ_JBHFKT010000331.1:0-210 GCF_042879335.1 Photorhabdus sp. RM96S
CCGTAGAACTGATCCCGGGGTTCGGTCAGGTGTTGCTGATATTGTTCCGCCGCTTTTAGGGCGGCTTCCAGACCGTGCTGCTGAAAACAGTGCCAGACAGCGTCCTGTTCCTGCGTGGTGCCGTGGCTGACGGTGGCGGTTGCCGGAGGATGCAGCCAGTTCAGCGTGGCGTCTGAGATAAAGGGGCTCATATCAGAGAAAGACAGGTTT
>NZ_JBHFKT010000332.1:0-210 GCF_042879335.1 Photorhabdus sp. RM96S
AATTCATCAAAATGCGGGTTGCAAAAACGAGGGTGGTCATAGATTTAATCTTTCATATGGAAAAATAAAATGATACAGACCCTGATATGCAAAAACCCCCAGCGCTCGCTGAGGGTTTCTACGGTATTTAAAGCCTGGCAGTTCCCTACTCTCACATGGGGAGACCCCACACTACCATCGGCGCTACGGCGTTTCACTGCTGAGTTCGGC
>NZ_JBHFKT010000333.1:0-208 GCF_042879335.1 Photorhabdus sp. RM96S
TGACAGGTGCTGTCCGGCCTGGCGCAGCTGGCGGTAATGTTGTTGTGCCAGCGCGTTCATGCCCGCCTGCTCCAGTAACTGTGCCGTCAGTAACTGACCGTAGAACTGATCCCGGGGTTCGGTCAGGTGTTGCTGATATTGTTCCGCCGCTTTTAGGGCGGCTTCCAGACCGTGCTGCTGAAAACAGTGCCAGACAGCGTCCTGTTCC
>NZ_JBHFKT010000334.1:0-203 GCF_042879335.1 Photorhabdus sp. RM96S
CGGAACAGTCCTTTTCTGTCTGCCCCAACTTGCGGACCGCTCAGCCCGGTATTGCTGCGGTCTGGCGTCCATTTCCCGGCCTCCAACTTGGGCCCAACTTGACCCCAACTTAAGGGCAACTTGCGGTTCAATCAGTCCAACTTGCGTCGGTCGTATTCCGGGTTTTCGGGTTCGATGATGAACTGGCAGTACGATACGACGAC
>NZ_JBHFKT010000335.1:0-201 GCF_042879335.1 Photorhabdus sp. RM96S
AAGGAACGGCAGAGAAAGACGAAGGTCAGTACCGTCGATCCGGAAAGCGGGTTTATGCACCGGACCAACAAACCCAGGGGGTTCTTTTACCTTGACCACCGTACCGTGGATGGGCAAGTCGGTATTATCACCGATACCTACGCCACACCGGGTAATGTCCACGACAGCCAGCCTTTTATCAAGCGTTTGACGCGTCAGTTA